>JBEDAU010000070.1:0-21806 GCA_041177605.1 Cyanobacteriota bacterium
GGCCTGGCCGTGGTGGTTCTGCGCGCCTCCCCCGTGTCCCTTGCCAGCCAGCCCAGGCTCCCGAGGCCCACCAGGGCTGCTGCCCCCAGGGCCATCCAGGCCGGACGCTCGATGGCCCTCATGGAGCGGCCTGCAGTTGCAGCCAGGCTGCACGGCGCAGGGCGGCGCTGGCGTCGGCAGCGGGGTCGATCTCCAGCACCCAGCTGGCGGGACGGGGGGCCTGGGGCAGCAGCTGGCGCTGTTGTAGCACCCCATCCCGGCAGCTCAGCAGCTGCAGGGCACGCGGCGCTGGGTCGATCGCCAGATGGGGCTCGAGATCCTCGGGCCTTCGCACCCTGAACCCCTCCACAGCAACCAGTTCGTCGCCGATCATCAGCCCTGCCTGTTGCGCCGGACTGTCGCGATGGACACGCCTGAGCCGCAAGTCGCCGCCGCCCGGCTCGAACTCCCAGCCACACCACAGCTGAGGAGCGGGCTGGCTTGTCAGTTTCAGGCCAACAGAGCCCAGGGAATCCTCCAGCGGGGGATCCTGGCGGGCATCGAGCCAGGCCGGCAGGAATTTTGCCAGTTCGGCGTGGTGACGGGCGAAGGCCTCGATCAGATCCCGCTGCTGATAACCCCGCCCCCGCGCACCGAACTCCAGCCAGAGCTCGCGCATCACCGTCAGCAGGCTGGCTCCCTGCTGCCGCAGCTGCAGGTCGAGCACCAGGGCCACCACCGCACCCTTGAGGTAGTAGCTGATCTGGCTGTCGGGGGCATAGGCATCGGCCTTGTAGAGCTTCACCCAGGCCTCCTGGCTGCTCTCGCGCAGGGCCTGCACGAACCGGCCGGGGGTCAGCAGGTAGCGGCTCAGATCCCGGCCCAGGTCGGCGATCACCTCGGCCTCGGTGGTGAGACCTGCCGCATGGGGCAACAACTGGTCGAGATAGCTGGTGATGCCCTCCGCGAACCAGAGGCTGGGAACCACCACGGGTTCCCCATAGCAATAGGGGGTGAGCTCTGCCGGGCGCAGCCGTCGCACATTCCACTGGTGCAGGTACTCGTGGGCCACCAGCTGCAGCAACTTCCGGCGGCCCTCGGGCCTGGCCAGGCTGCGGCGGCCGAACTGGAGCACGCAGCTGTGGTCGTGCTCCAGGCCCCCGTAGCCCTGCTCCGTGAGGTGCAGCACAAACAGATAGCCCTCGGCGGGCCCATCGGCGGCACAGGGAGGCCTCTCCATCCCCATCGCCCGGCAACAGGCCAGGCAGATCTGTTCCACGGCCCCCAGCCAGCCCGGGTCCTCCTCCACCGGATCCAGACCCTGGAGGCTGGAACCCCAGGTCACCCAGCGATGCGGCACCCCAGCCACCGTGAAGGAGTGCACCCGGTGGGGCCCGGCTTCCACCGGGCTGTCTACCAGCTGGTCGAAGCTGGCGGCCCGCCACTGGTGCGGACCGGAGGCCGGCAGTGGCACGGCGGCGCTCCAGCCGTCGGGCAGTGCCAGAGAAAGCTGGTGGCTGCTCCAGCGCTCCCCCTCCACCTCCAGGGCCATAGCCGCGAGCACCAGAAACCCGTGCTGGTCATTCAGATGGCAAGTGCGCACCGTCAGTTCGGTGGCCAGCAGCCGGTAGTGGATCGACACCGGCTCCAGGTCGGGAAGCTCGAGCAGCCAGCTGGCCACGCCGGTGCGACTGGGTTGGAGAGCGCTGCCGCCCTGGAGCACGACCAACCCCTCCAGCTGCCGCGCGTAGTCACGGATCAGATAGGAGCCCGGGGTCCAGGCCGGCAGCGAGAAGCGCAGGGTCCGCCCCTGGGGATGGAGGTCCAGTCGGGCCTGCACCAGGTGGCTGGTGGCCTGGCGGAGGTCCAGATGCAGATGGGGCACTGAGCGCCGGTCCTCAGCTGCTCAGGCTGACGGTGCCGGGGGCGAAGGCCCCGGCGGCCTGGCTGAGGGCCAGCCGGGCGGCGTAGCAGCGGGTGAGACGGGTGACCAGGTCCTGCAGGGAGCGGGATCGACTGATCCGCTGCAGATCTCCCACCAGGGAGAGGCTGCCGTCCGGTTGCCGCTGCCAGCCCAGACTCTCGCCCCCCGGCAGGTCGACCCGCACCAGCA
This sequence comes from Cyanobacteriota bacterium, assembly GCA_041177605.1. Lineage (GTDB taxonomy): Bacteria > Cyanobacteriota > Cyanobacteriia > PCC-6307 > Cyanobiaceae > NIES-981. The sequence continues at coordinate 2,093 of JBEDAU010000070.1, forward strand.
CGGCGACGCGCTCATCGCCAAAGCCCTGGAGCACAGCCTGGCGGCGGGGCGAGAGACCCAGCTGCTCCAGGCTGCTGATCAGCAGCTCGGGATCGCGCAACACGGTTGGCAGGATGGACAGGTGGGACATGGACCGATCCCCTTTGCCAGACCCTAGCGATCAAGAGCTCTGCGTCCAGTGGCCAAGGCAACCGGAAGCAGCCTGGACCAGACCGCCATTGCGCCTCGGGGTGATGGCCTCCGGCGCCGGCAGCAACTTTGAAGCCCTGGTTCAGGCCTGTGGCCGCGGTGGGCTGGCGGCGGAGGTGGTGCAGCTGGTAGTGAACCGCGCCGAGTGCGGAGCGGCCGGTCGGGCGGGCCGGCTGGGGGTGCCCTGCACCTTGCTGGACCACCGCTCCTACCCGAGCCGGGATGGGCTGGACCGCGCTCTGATCGCGGTGTTCGAGGCGGCCCGGGTGGATCTGGTGGTGATGGCAGGCTGGATGCGGATCGTGACGCCGGTGCTGATCCAGGCCTTTCCCGAGCGGCTGGTGAACATCCACCCATCGCTGCTGCCCAGCTTCCGGGGCCTGGATGCGGTGGGGCAGGCCCTGGCAGCCGGCGTCAAGCTCAGCGGCTGCACGGCACACCTGGTGAGTGAAGCGGTGGATGCCGGCCTGATCCTGGTGCAGGCGGCGGTGCCGGTGCACAGCGACGATGACAGGGCCAGCCTTGCCGCCCGCATCCATGTCCAGGAACACCGCATCCTGCCGCTGGCGGTACAGCTGGCGGCCGAACGGTTGAGCGGGGCGGGTGAGGCCAGCCCTCAGGGATAGAAGGGCAGCAGCGGCAGTCCCGTGGTGGGCTCCAGGCCCGCCATCAGGTTGAGGCACTGAACCCCCTGGCCCGCCTGGCCCTTCACCAGGTTGTCGATGGCACTCATCACGATCAGCTGACCGGTGCGGCCATCCACCTGCACCGACAGAACGGCCTTGTTGGTCTGGCGCACCCACTTCGTGGAGGGGTAGGTGCCCACAGGAAGCACCTCTACCGTGGTGCTGTGGCGATAGGCCGAACCGAGCAGGGTGGTGCAGTCGTCGGCGGTCAGGCCCGGATCCCGCAGGCGGGCGTAGACCGTGGCCAGCAGACCCCGCACCATCGGCATGAGGTGGGGGGTGAACTGCAGCTGGATCGGCTGGCCGGCCATCTGGCTGGCCAGCTGCTCAATCTCGCTGGTGTGGCGATGCCCCACCACGCCATAGGGGGCCACCGCCTCGGAGGCCTCAGCCAGCAGCAGGTGTTCCTTGGCGGCCCGGCCGCCGCCGCTGGCGCCGGTCTTGGCATCGATCACGATGCCCTGGGTCTCCACCAGGCCCTGCTGCAGGAACGGCAACAGGGCCAGCAACGAGGCCGTGGGGAAACAGCCCGGAGCAGCCACCAGCCGCGCCTGGCCGATCCGCTCCGCCTCCCATTCGGGCAGCCCATAGACCGCCTCGGCACAGAGATCAGCGTCGTGGCGCGGAACATGGCGGGCCTCGGCCGCATAGACCTGCTGCCATTGGGCCAGGGAGCGGTAGCGGTAATCGGCCGAGAGATCCACCACCCGCACACCCCGCTCCAGCAGTGGGGGCACCAGCTGGGCCGCCAGCCCGTTGGGGAGGCTCAGCACGGCGAAGTCGGCGGCTGCCGCAATCGCCTCCGGATCGGGAGACTGGACCACCGGATCGCCGGGCAGGGGCAGGAACGGGGTGAGCTCGCTCCAGCGCTTGCCGCTGCTGCGCTCCCCGCCCAGGAAGGTCACCTCGATGGCGGGGTGACCCTGCAACAGACGCAGGGTCTGCAGACCGCCGTAGCCGCTGGCGCCGATCACGGCAAGGCGCGTGCTGGCCATGGAGCCCTCCCTGGGCGGTACGACCCAGGTTTTATAAAGGATGATTGCGCCCGGGCCAGCGGCCCACCTGCCCTGCGTTGACACCCCCAAGCCAGCAGTCGGCTTCGCTCCGCCCCGACACCGATGGCGACCCGGGGGCGGGGGCTGAGGCGCCGATCCGCTTCGATGCCATCGCCGATGCCCTGGCGGCGATCCGCAACGGCGAGTCGATCGTGGTGGTCGACGACGAGAACAGAGAAAACGAGGGCGATCTGATCTGTGCCGCCCAGTTCGCCACCCCCGAGCAGATCAACTTCATGGCCACCGAGGCGCGGGGCCTGATCTGCCTGGCGATGGAAGGCGAGCGGCTCGATGTCCTCGACCTGCCCCTGATGGTGGATCGCAACACGGATGAAAACCAGACGGCCTTCACCGTCAGCGTCGATGCGGGTCCGGAAAACGGGGTGACCACCGGCATTTCCGCCGAAGACAGGGCGCGCACCATCCAGGTGGCGATCCACCCCCACACCCGACCGTCGGACCTGCGGCGACCGGGACACATCTTTCCGCTGCGGGCCCGCCAGGGTGGCGTGCTGAAGCGAGCCGGTCACACGGAGGCGGCGGTGGACCTGGCCCGGCTCTCGGGCCTCTACCCGGCCGGGGTGATCTGTGAAATCCAGAACCAGGACGGTTCGATGGCCAGGCTGCCCCAGCTGGCCGCCTACGCCCGGCGCCATGGCCTGCGGCTGATCTCGATCGCCGATCTGATCCGCTACAGGCTCGATACGGAACGGTTTGTGCGGCGTCAGGCCGAAGCCAGGCTGCCCAGTGCCTTCGGCGCGTTCCGGGCGATCGGCTACCGCAATGAGCTCGATGGCAGCGAGCATGTGGCGATCGTCAAGGGCAGCCCGGAGGCCGCCACAGGCCCGGTGCTGGTGCGGGTGCACAGCGAATGCCTCACCGGCGATGCCTTCGGCTCCCTGCGCTGTGACTGCCGTCCCCAGCTGGAGGCGGCACTGCGCATGATCGAGGCTGCCGGCGAGGGCGTGGTGGTGTACCTGCGCCAGGAGGGGCGCGGGATCGGCCTGATCAACAAGCTCAGGGCCTACTCGCTGCAGGACACCGGCCTCGACACGGTGGAGGCCAACGAGCGGCTCGGGTTCCCGGCCGACCTGCGCAACTATGGCGTCGGAGCCCAGATTCTCAGCGACCTCGGCGTCCATCGTCTGCGCCTGATCACCAACAACCCCCGCAAGATCGCCGGTCTCGGGGGGTACGGACTGCAGGTCGAAGACCGGGTGCCGCTGGTGATGGATCCAGGGGCCTTCAACGCCGCCTACCTGGCCGCCAAGCGCACCAAGCTGGGGCATCTGATGGGGGAGGGCCCGAGCTGCCCGGTGGCAGGGCCGACCGCCGTTCTGGGCTGGCAGGGGCCAGCGGAGGCCCCCGCCGTGGCCGCCCTGCAGGAGCAGCTGGAACACTGGGCCCGGGAGCAGGGAATCAAGGCCGAGCGGGAAGAGGACCCACGCCTGCTGGCCCTGCTTGACCAGCCCCAGCTGGCGCTGCAGCTCAGCAGCGGCGACGGGGAGCAGTTGCAGGAGCACACCCTGCGGGATGCCCTGGGTGTCCTGGCCCGTCAGGAGGGCACGGCGTCGGTGGGGCTGCTGCTCAGCCCGGACCCCCGCGGCCTCAACCACCCCAGCGCCAGCCTGGAACCGGAGCGCAGGCCCCTGGCTGAACTGCGCCAGTCGGAGCTGCAGCTGGGCCCCCTGCTCGAGGCGGGGGCCTTCCTGCTCTGGCGAGCCTGACCGGCGGAACGGGGCAGCAGCGGGAGGCGACCCCCGCTGCTGCCGGCCGTTCACTTCAGAGGCCGATCACGCCCCAGCCGATCCGTTCAGGGTCGATCCGATCAAGGTCGATCCGATCAAGGTCGTTCCGATCAACGTCGATCAGTTGACGATGCTGACCTTGTTGATCTTGGTGCCCTTGCGGATCGCCAGCACCACGTCCATGTTGCCGGTGTGACCAAACACGGTGTGCACCCCATCGAGGTGGGGTTGGGCACCATGGCAGATGAAGAACTGGGAGCCGCCGGTGTTGGGGCCGGCGTGGGCCATCGACAGGCTGCCAGCCTGGTGCTTGTTGGCGTTGATCTCACAGGCGATCGTGTACCCGGGCCCGCCCGTGCCGGCCATGCCGCTAGCCCCGTCGCGGCTATGGGGGCAGCCGCCCTGAGCCATGAACCCGTCGATCACCCGGTGGAAGGCCAGCCCGTCGTAGAAGCCCGATTCAGCCAGCTTCACGAAGTTGGCCACAGTGCCAGGGGCATCCGCCTCGAAGAGTTCCAGCTCGAGGGTGCCGGCATCTGTCTCCATCAGGGCTTTGGTCACGGCAGGGGAGAAGCAAAGCCCGACTGTATGGGTCGCCCGAGCCAAGATGGGGGATTGGCCGACACGCGATGAGCGAATCCGCGACCACCGGGCAGAGCCCGACGCCAGACCAGCCTGGGGCCCCCGACCTCGCCCATGCCCGGCTGGGGGTGATCGGTGGCAGCGGCCTCTATGCCATGGAGGGGCTCGACTGGATCGACGAGTGCCAGGTCGAAACCCCGTTCGGCTCGCCCTCCGACAGCCTGCGCATCGGGCGCCTCGGGGATCTGGAGGTGGTGTTTCTGGCCCGCCATGGCCGTCACCACAGCCATACCCCCACGGAGGTTCCGTATCACGCCAACCTCTGGGCCCTGCGGTCCCTGGGGGTGCGCTGGATTCTGTCGGTCTCTGCGGTGGGCTCGCTGCAGGCACAGGTGCGCCCCCTCGACATGCTGGTGCCCGACCAGTTCATCGATCGAACCCACCAGCGACCCCTCAGTTTCTTCGGGGAGGGGCTGGTGGCCCACGTGACCATGGGCGACCCCTTCTGCCCGGTGCTCAGCCGCCTGCTGGCCGACGTGGGCGAGAGCCTGATGCCGGCGGGCCGGCAGCTGCACAGGGGCGGCACCTACCTCTGCATGGAGGGTCCGGCCTTCTCCACCCGGGCCGAATCGGAGCTGTACCGCAGCTGGGGTTGCAGCGTGATCGGCATGACGAACCACACCGAGGCCCGGCTGGCCCGCGAGGCCGAAATGGCCTACACCACCCTGGCCATGGTCACCGACTACGACTGCTGGCACCAGGAGCATGCCTCGGTGAGTGTCGACATGGTGATCGACAATCTGCGCAGCAACGCCGCCCTGGCCCAGCAGATCGTGCGCATGGCAGCCGAGCGGGTCGCGGCGCTGCGGCCCCGCAGCAGCTCGCACCACGCCCTGCGCAGTGCCCTGATGACTCCGGCCGAGCAGGTGCCGGCCGAGACACGGCGGCGGGTGGACCTGCTCACCCGCCCCTACTGGGGTGCGTTCCGCTAGCGCCCGGCGAGCTCGGCGCCGCAGACCTCGAGCGTGCGGCGCAGGCTCGGGCCGTGGCGCTCCAGCTGGGCGCGGGCGGCGTCGGCATCCAGGCCCGTGGCGGCCATCAACAGGGCCAGCTTGACCGAGCCTGCGGCCCGGGCCAGCAGGCCGCTCCCCTGCTGACGCTCGACCCCGGCCAGGTCCCGCAGGATGCGCAGGGCCCGGTCCTCCAGCTTGGTGTTGGTCACCGCCACATCCACCATGCGGTTGCCGTAGACCTTGCCGAGGCGCACCATCACGCCGGTGGAGAGGATGTTGAGGGCCATCTTGGTGGCGGTGCCGGCCTTCAGGCGTGTGGATCCCGCCAGCAGCTCCGGCCCGGTCAACAGGCGGATGTCGATGGCGCAGGGCATCGGGGCCTGCTCCGCCGGCACACAGGCCATGGCGATGGCCAAGGCCCCGATCTGCTGGGCATGGGCGAGTGCCCCCAGCACGTAGGGAGTGGTGCCACCGGCTGCGATGCCCACCAGGCAATCGGCCGGGCCGAACTGCCGGGCCACCAGGTCGTCGCGACCGCCATCGAAGCGATCCTCGAGGCCTTCGGAACTGCGCAGCAGGGCAGGGGCCCCACCGGCCAACACCCCCTGCACCAGGTCCGGCGGTGTGCAGAACGTGGGCGGACATTCCGCCGCGTCGAGCACCCCGAGCCGGCCGGAGGTGCCGGCTCCGAGATAAAACAGTCGGCCTCCGGATGACAGCCGGGCCGCGATGGCATCCACTGCCTGGCTCAGCTGGGGTGCGGCGGCGGCCACCGCCCGCTGGGGATCGAGGTCGTTGTGGCAGAAGAGCTCAACCAACTCGGCGGTCGCCAGTTGGTCGAGGGTTTCGCTGAGGGGATTGGCCTGCTCCGTGAGCAGATGGCCCCGATCACCGGCCTGGGGCCGGCTCACAGCAGACCCTCCAGGCGCCGGCGGAAGGCCTCGAGCTCCGGATCTGCGGTGCGGCTCACAGCGTCTGGCGGAGCATCGGACTGCTCCCGCTCCTGCCAACCGCTCACGTCCATGTTGCGCTCGGGGGGAGCGATCAGCAGACGATCCTCGGCCGTCTGGGGCAGGAACCCGGCCGGCACCAGCCGGGCCTCGTAGCCCGACTGCTCGCAGAACAGCTCCATCTCCCGCTGGTCGAGCGCCTCCACGGAGGGCACAGGAAAATCCTGGGCCTCCAGCAGGCCGGCATAGCGCTCGGCGTCGTCCCGCTCTTCAAACAGCAACACCAGGGTGCGGCCGTTGATCTCGAGGGAATGGATGCCCTCCTGATCGGTTCCGGCATCAAAGAGCAAGACGTGCACCGGCATGGGGCGCAGGATGGGGATTCGGCGACTCAGTGTGTCACCCCAGACCCGGTTGGACATCGCCGCCGCCGGACGAGGCTCAGGGCGCGTCTGGATCGTGCGCCAGTTCCGCCAGGCGCCGGTAGAGGGCCGTTTCGGCCTCACCGATCTCGGCCGGCAGAACGATCCTCACCTCCACCAGCTGGTCGCCCCGCTGCTCGCCCCACTCCAGCCCCCGTCCCCGCAGCCTCAGCAGCTGACCGCTGGAGGAACAGGGGGGCACGGTAAGCCGCACGGGGCCGGCCAGGGTGGGCACCGTGGGGCGGCACCCCAGGGCGGCCTGGGCAGGGCTGAGCTCCAGCTGGTAGAGCACGCGCAGGCCATCGACCCGCAGGCCATCGGCCGTACGCACCCGCAGCTGCAGGAAGTGATCACCGCCTCCCGGGGCGACACCGGCCAGCCGTAACCGCCAGCCGTCCCCCGCCAGCGGGGGGGTGCACACCTCCACCAGGGTGCCGTCACCGAGCTCGAGCTCGACCCGCTCGCCCTGCAGCGCCTGTTGGGGCGTGAGCTCCACCACCGTCTCCAGATCGGCAGTGGCCTGCACCGGTGGGGGCGGCGCCGGTGCGGCGGCCACGCTGCCGCCGGAGACACCTTCGGAAGCGCGGCGGCGGGGTCGCTCGCCGAAGAGATCGGCCACGTAGGCGTCAAACTCGGGAAAACCGCTGGCGTAAGGGTCGGTCTCCAGGTCTGGGAGACCGCTGCCACCGGCCTCCCACGCCTGCCGGCGCCGGGGGTCGGAGAGCACGGCATAGGCCTCATTGACCAGCTTGAAGCGCTCCTCGGCAACCGGATCGTTGCCATTGAGGTCGGGATGCCAGCGGCGGGCCTGGGCCCGAAAGGCCCGCTTGAGACTGGCGGGGTCGGCACCGGGTTCGAGACCCAGCACCGCCCAGTAGTCGGGGCTGCCGGTGGACGGCGAATGGAGGATCACTGCGGGGCCCTAGATCTCATCCCAGGGGTCGTCGCCACGGACGGGCGCCGGTGAGCGGCGGGCCCTGGGCTGCGGCGCCCCGCTACCCGTCTCGGCAAAGCGATCAGCCTCGGCAAAAGGATCAGCCTCGACAAAGCGATCAGAATCGGCAGCGAAGCGCTCGGATCGGTACGGGCCTGGGGCCCGCCGCTCAGGCTCGCGTCGACCAGCCTGCGACCGGTCGGGGTCGTAGCGATCCGGGTCGTAGCGGTCGGGGTCGTAGCGGGGCCCGGCGGAGCGGTCCCGATCCCACGGGCGGCCGGGCGAGTCTGGGCCGTAGGCAGGCCGCCGCGGCGGCGTGGCCCAGGGGTCAGCGCTGGGGCGGCTCCAGTCGTCCCACTCGTCGTCGTCGGCGAACAGCTCGTCCTTGAGCGAGCCGAGGGTGTTCTTGAGGCCCTGCAAGGGCCCCTGCTCGGCCCGCCGCTCGCTAAGGAGACGACGGTTGAGACCGAAGAGGGCCTCCTGCAACTGGCTCACGGCCAGGTCGAGTTCGCCCGGATCCGTGGCGCCACGCTCTTCGAGAGCCAGCAGATCCTGCACGTCGCGCACCGCCATCTCCACCGCCCGCTGCTGCCGCTCAGCGCCGTAGGGACCCAGCTCGAGGGCCGCATCCCGCAGCCGACGCTCGGCCTGGGCCACCAGCGTCTGGGCCTTGTTGCGCCGATCGATCGCGGCCCGCTTGCGGCGATCTTCAGCCGCCTTCTGTTCGGCCTCCTCGATCAGCGTCTCAATCTCCTCGGCGCTGAGATTGGAACCGCCCTGGATGCTCACACTCTGCTGCCGGCCCGTGGTGCGGTCCATCGCCGACACCTGCAGCAGCCCGTTGGCATCGATATCGAACGACACCTGCACCTGGGGCACGCCCCGGGGCGCCGGTGGAATGCCCGAAAGGCGGAAGCGACCCAGGCTCTTGTTGCCCTCCGCCATCTGGCGCTCCCCCTGGAGCACGTGGATCTCGACCGAGTTCTGGTTGGCCTCCGACGTGCTGAACACATCGCTCTTGCGCACCGGGATCGGCGTGTTGCGGGGGATCAGCACCTTCATCACCCCGCCCACGGTCTCTAGCCCCAGCGACAGCGGCGTCACATCGTTGAGCATCAGGTCGCGCAGCTCGCCGGTGAGGATCCCGGCCTGCACGGCCGCGCCGATCGCCACCACCTCGTCGGGATTGACCGACTGGCAGGGATCCCTGGGGATCAGGGTGCGCACCATGTCCTGCACCATCGGCATGCGGGTGGAGCCCCCCACCAGCACCACGTCGTCGATGTCCTCCGCTGACAGGGCGGCGTCACGGAGCGCCCGCTGCACGGGCCGCAGCAAGCGATCCAGCAGGTCGGGGCAGAGGGATTCGAAGGTGCGGCGCTCGAGGGTGGTCTCGATGTGCAGCGGCCCCTCCGCCCCGGTGGCGATGAAGGGCAGGGAGATCGGGGTGCTCTGCACGCCGCTGAGCTCGATCTTGGCCTTCTCGGCCGCTTCGGTGAGGCGCTGCAGGGCCTGGCGGTCGCGTCGCAGGTCGAGGCCGTGCTCCTGCAGAAAGGCCTCGGCCAGCCAGTCCACGATCCGCCGGTCCCAGTCGTTGCCGCCCAGCTGGGTATCGCCGCTGGTGGCCTTCACATCGAACACCCCCTGGGCGATGCGCAGCACCGACACATCGAAGGTGCCACCGCCCAGGTCAAACACCAGCACCCGCTTGGCGGTGCTGCGGTCAAATCCGTAGGCGAGGGCGGCGGCGGTCGGCTCGTTGAGGATCCGCTCGACCCGGATGCCCGCCAGGCGACCGGCGTCGCGGGTGGCCTGGCGCTGGGCGTCATTGAAGTAGGCGGGCACGGTGATCACCGCCGCCTCCACGGGCTCACCGAGATAGGTGGCGGCGTCGTCGCACAGCTTGCGCAGGATGCTAGCCACCAGTTCTTCCGGGGCGTATTCCCGCTCGGTGACCGGACAGATCACCCGCACGTTGCCCTGGTCGTTGGCCCGCACGGTGTAGGGCACCGCCAGGCTCCCCTCCTCCAGCTCGTCCCACTGACGCCCAACGAAGCGCTTGAGGTTGGCGAAGGTGTTGCGGGGGTTGAGCACCAGCTGGCGCCGCGCCAGTTGACCCACCAGCAGTTCCTGGTCGCGGCTGAACCCGACCACCGACGGGGTCGTGCGCCCTCCCTCGGCGCTGGCGATGACCACCGGCCGGCCGCCCTCGAGCACTGCCACCACGGAGTTGGTGGTGCCCAGGTCGATGCCAACGATGCGACCCATGAACCGTGCGGCCCCAAAATTCCGTTGTGGAGCCCAAAACTACCGGGCACACCAACGTTAATCGCCGGTTAATCGGGTGGGCTGCATGGGATTCGTAGATTTCTGACAGCTCGGCTCGGCGAGCCCCTCCTCCGATCCGCTGCACCCTGCATGACACCCGACCGACTGCTGGCTCCCGGTGCCGGCCCGCTGTCTGCCGCCGACGACCTCTTCACCCTGCGGCGACGACCTCCGTCGGAACGGCTGGTGGATCTGGGCTTCCGCCAGCTCACCATGGTGCTGGCCGCCACCGTGGCCCTGGTGCTGCTGGGGATCTTCCTGGTGGTGCTGGCAGGGGCGCAACCGGCGATCAGCAGCTTCGGTGCCGGCTTTCTGATCACCTCGGCCTGGGACCCGGTCAACGGCCAGTACGGGGCGCTCGTGGCCATCTACGGGACGCTGGTCACCTCCCTGCTGGCCCTGCTGATCGCCGTACCGCTGGGCCTGGGCACCGCCATCTTCATCACCGAAGACCTGATCCCGGGCCCGTTGCGGGAGGCGATCGGCCTCATGGTGGAGCTGCTGGCGGCCATCCCCTCAGTGGTGCTGGGCCTCTGGGCCATCTTTGTGCTGGAGCCGGGCATCCGGCCGCTGCTCACCCAGGTGCACCGCTGGCTCGGCTGGAGCCCGCTGTTCGGCACGGTGCCCCAGGGCCCGGGACTGGCCCCGGCGATCCTGATCCTGGTGGTGATGATCCTGCCGATCATCACCTCGATCTCCCGCGATGCCCTGAACCAGGTGCCGATCGAGCTGCGCCAGGGGGCCTATGGGGTGGGCACCACCCGCTGGGGGGCGATCTTCAGCGTCATCCTGCCGGCGGCCGTCTCCGCCATCACCGGGGGGGTGATGCTGGCCCTTGGCCGGGCCATGGGTGAAACGATGGCTGTCACCATGATCATCGGCAACTCCCTGAACTTCAGTCTCTCCCTGCTCGCCCCTGGCAACACGATCGCCTCGATGCTGGCGAATCAGTTCGGCGAGGCCGATGGCATTCAGGTGTCGGCCTTGATGTATGCCGCCCTGATCCTGATGGTGCTCACCTTCCTGGTGAATGTGGTGGCCAAGTGGGTGGTGCGGCGTCTGAGCCTGCGCTACTGAGACCTGAACCGGCCGATCCCATGCCATCGAGCTCCCCATCAGCGGCTGTCCCCGAGGTTCGCGAGGCTCTGTTCGAGCGGCGGTCCCTGTTCCTCGATCCAACCCTGGGCCGCAACCGGCTCAACCGGCTCTGCACGGCCCTGGTGGCCGGCTTCGCCCTGCTCGCGATCCTGCCCCTGGTCCTGGTGCTGGTCTACGTGCTGGTGAAGGGGGGCCGGTTGATCGGCCCTGCCATGTTCACCGAGCTGCCGCCACCACCGGGCCTGGACGGCGGCGGCATCGGCAACGCCATCGTGGGCACCCTGTTCGTGACCGCCCTGGCATCCGCCATCGCCGTGCCGGTCGGCGTGGGGGGCGGGATCTATCTCAATGAGTACTCCCAGCGCGGTTGGTTCGCCCAGTTCGTGAGCTTCGGCAACGACGTGCTGGCGGGGGTGCCCTCGATCATCAGCGGTGTGTTCGTGTACGGGCTGGTGGTGGCCACCCGTCTCTTCTTCGGACAGAGCTACAGCGCCCTGGCTGGAGGTATTGCTCTGGCGGTGCTGATGCTTCCCACGGTGATCAAGACCACCGATGAGGGGCTGAAACTGGTGCCCCAGGAGCTGCGCTGGGGGGCCTACGGCGTGGGTGCGTCGAAGTTCGTGACCGTGGTGCGCGTGACCCTGCCGGCCGCCTTCACGCCCATTGCCACCGGGGTGGTGCTGGCGATCGCCAGGGCCGCGGGAGAAACAGCCCCCCTGATCTTCACAGCCCTGTTTTCACCCTTCTGGCCGGAGGGTGTGTTCAACCCGATCGCCACCATGTCGGTGCTGATCTTCAACTTTGCGATCATGCCCTATGAGGCGCAGAACGCCCTGGCCTGGGCCGCCTCCTTTGTGCTGGTGGTGATGATCCTGGCGGCCAACCTCACGGCCCGCTGGATCAGTCACATGGCTCGCAAGACCTGATCGCCATCCCAGCCTGCCCGCATCCAGCTCTCGCCCTTCACCCAACGCCGTGATCTACGCAGCACCCCAGACCAGCACTGAGCCGACAACCACCTGCATGAACCTGGAGAATGTCACCATCTCCTACGGCAAGTTCGAGGCGGTTCGCAACGTCTACATGGACATACCCCACGGCCAGGTAACGGCCTTCATTGGGCCTTCAGGCTGTGGAAAGAGCACGGTGCTGCGCTCGCTCAACCGGATGAATGACCTGGTACCTGGTTGTCATCTGAAGGGGCGCGTGATCTTCGATGGCATTGATCTTTACGACAAGCGGGTTGACCCGGTCGAGGTGCGCCGCCGCATCGGCATGGTGTTCCAGAAGCCCAATCCATTCCCCAAGACCATCTACGAAAACATTGCCTTCGGAGCCCGCATCAATGGCTACAAAGGCGACATGGATGAACTGGTGGAACGGTCGCTCCGCAAGGCGGCGGTGTGGGACGAGTGCAAGGACAAGCTGCGTGAGAGCGGCCTGGCCCTCTCAGGAGGCCAGCAGCAACGCCTCTGCATTGCCCGTGCCATTGCCACGGAGCCGGAAGTGATCCTGATGGATGAACCCTGCTCGGCCCTGGACCCGATCTCCACCCTCAAGATTGAGGAGACGATGCACGAGCTGAAGCGCAGCTACACGATCATCATCGTGACCCACAACATGCAACAGGCCGTGCGGGTGGCCGACAAGACGGCCTTCTTCAATGCCGAGGCGGTGGAAGGAGGCAGCGGCAAAGTGGGTTACCTGGTCGAATACAACGACACGGAACGCATCTTCAACGCCCCTGCCCAACGCGCCACCCAGGATTATGTGAGTGGCCGGTTTGGCTGAGCAGCCCACTGTGCGGCGACCATCGGAAAACTGCTCGTCGAGGCCCATGCTCCAGCTCCAGGCCCCATAAAAGCCCCACAGGATCAACCCAGAACATCGGCCACGGGCTGGCCCACATACGCCTGCGGATTGGGATAAAAAAACCGGCCTTTCGGCCGGTGGTTCTGGAAGCGGAGAGGGAGGGATTCGAACCCTCGATAGAGTTGCCCCTATACAGCATTTCCAGTGCTGCGCCTTCGACCACTCGGCCACCTCTCCAGCGGCAAAATGGGGCAACGTGGTGGCAATGTAGCAGCATGACCAACAGCACCTCACCACCAGCCGTGCGCTCCCACCCGATCACCGTGCACTGGCGGCAGGCCGGCCGCGTGATCACCCACCAGGTGCCGGAAGGGGAGTACATCCTGCGCAGCTTTGAGCAGCAGGGGGATCCGCTGCCGTTCAGCTGCCGCAACGGCTGCTGCACCGCCTGCGCCGTGCGGGTGCTGGAGGGCACGATCGACCAGCGCGAAGCGCTGGGCCTGTCGCGGGAGTTGCGCCAGAGGGGGTACGGGCTGCTGTGCGTGGCCCGTGCCACCGGCCCGCTGGAGGTGGAAACCCAGGATGAGGACGAGGTCTACGACCTGCAGTTCGGCCGCTACTTCGGTCGGGGCCGGGTGCGCCCGGGCCTGCCTCTCGACGAGGACTGAGCCGCCATGGACGATTGGGATCCCCGGCAACTGCAGGCCTGGATGGATACCGCCGTACGGGCCGCGGAAGCCGGCGCCGAGCAGCTGCGCCGCTTCCACGGCCAGCTCAGTGAGGCGCAGGTGCGGGAGAAGGGCGGCAGCGGCAATCTGGTGACCGAGGCCGATCTGGCCGCTGAGCAGGCGGTGCTGGCGGTGCTGGCGCAGGACACCCCCGAGATCGGGGTGCTGGCCGAGGAGAGCGGCCGTCGCCCCAGACCGGGGGAGCTCGAGTGGTGCGTCGACCCCCTGGATGGCACCACCAACTTCGCCCATGGCTACCCCCTGTTCGCCACCTCGGTGGGGCTGTGCTGGCGCGGTGAGCCGCTTGTGGCGGCCCTGGCCCTGCCCGCCATGGGGGAACTGTTCCGAGCCGCCCGGGGGCTCGGCGCCTTCCGCAACGACCAGCCGATCCGGGTGAGCCGCTGTGGCGATCTGCACGACGCCCTGCTGGTCACAGGCTTCGCCTATGACCGCACCAGCCGGCTCGACAACAACTACGCCGAGTTCGCCTGGTTCACCCATCGCACCCATGGGGTGCGGCGCGGCGGCGCGGCGGCGGTGGATCTGGCCTATGTGGCCTGCGGGCGCTGCGACGGCTACTGGGAGCGGGGCCTCTCGCCCTGGGACCTGGCCGCCGGCGTGCTGCTGGTGCGCGAAGCCGGCGGGGTGGTGAGCAACTACCGCGGCGGGGCGTTCGAACTGGCCAGCGGCCGGGTGGTGGCCTGCGCACCGGGCCTGCACAGGCAGCTGGTGGAGGGGCTGGGCCACTGCCGCCCCCTCCCGGGTGCGACCTACGGCGCCCCCGAGCTCGACGCCGCTGCTCCATAGGATCGGGCTCCCCGCCCCACCGCTGCGTCAATGGCCCTGCAACCCGCCGCTGGCGCCCGCGATCTCAATCCCCGCGAGGTGGAGCTGAACCGCACCCTCTGCGCTCGCCTGGCTGGGACCTATCGCCTGTGGGGCTACCAGGAGGTCGCGCCGCCCCACTTTGAACACCTCGACACCCTGGAGGCCGGGGGGGGCATCGACGGCCGCGAAGTGGTGCGGTTGGCGGCCGACGAGCCCCTGGGCCTGCGGCCTGAACTGACGGCCTCGATCGCCCGTGCCGCCAGCACCCGGCTGGCCGGCCGCCCTCGGCCGCTGCGGCTGTGGGCGGAAGGGCCCACGTTCCGCAGCCAGATCGGCGACGGGGGCCAGCAGCGGATCAGCGAGGAGTTGCAGAGCGGCGTGGAGCTGCTCGGTGACCGCTCGACGGCCGCTGAGGTGGAGCTGATGCGCCTGTTGCTGGAGGCCAGCGCGGCGGTGGGCCTGGGGCCCGAGCACCAGCCGCGGCTGCTGGTGGGGCACCACGGCCTGCTGGCGGCGATGCTGGAGCAGGTCCCGGCAGAGCTGCGCCAGGCCGTGCGCGCGGCGCTCACCGGTCTGGATGCCCTGGCGCTGACCCAGTTGCCGCTGGCCGACAACCTGCGCCAGAGGCTGGCGGCCCTGTTGCGCCTGCGGGGAGAACCGGTGCAGGTGATCTACCAACTCGAGCAGTGGCTCGGCCCGGTGCCGTTGCTGGGCGAGCTGGCGGCCAGCCTGAAACTGGTGGAACCAGCCTCCCGCCGACTCGGGATCAGCCTGCACCTCGATCCCACCTTCCAGCCCCACTTCGCGCTCTACGACGGACTGGTGCTGCGCCTGGTGTGCCAGGGGCCCACGGCGCCGGTGCCGGTGGCCAGTGGCGGTCGCTACGACGCCCTGGTGGGGCGCTTCGGTGGCGAGCCTGGGCAGGCTGCTGGCGTGGGCTTCGGCTTTGCCGTGGCTGCCCTGCGCGAGGTGCTGGGAAGCCAGGCAGCCCATGGGGACCAGGTCGGAGGGCCCACCCTGGTGACCTTCGCCCAGCCGGAGTTGCTGGGCAGGGCCCTCGATGAGCTCGAGACCCTGCACCGTTCCGGTCAGTGCGCCGAACTCCACGGACGGCCCGTGGCCAGCCAGGGGGAGGCGGACCAGCTGGCTTCAGGGCGGGGCTGCAGCCGGGCCCTCTGGCTCGCTGCCTAGGATCCGGTCCAGCAATCGAGAGCGCCGTGGCCCACACAATCGTCACCAACGTCTGTGAAGGCGTGGCCGATTGCGTGGACGCTTGCCCGGTGGCCTGCATCCAACCCGGCCAGGGGGCCAACAGCAAGGGCACACCCTTCTACTGGATCGATTTCGACACCTGCATCGATTGCGGCATCTGTCTGCAGGTGTGTCCGGTGGAGGGGGCGATCCTGCCGGAGGAACGGCCGGAGCTGCAGCAGGCCGGCTGAGCCCCGGGCTCAACCCCTGCGCAACACCTGGTGGCTGGCCGACAGCCAGGCGCCGCTGCTGTCGTAATGGCGGATCAAGCGTTCCAGCCGATCGGGGCCCGTGAGCCAGCCGCCCTCCACGCTGAAGGCCTGACGGTGGTTCACCTGCTGCGGCCAGCGGCAGTAGCCGCCATCGGGGAGCCACTGCAGCTCGGCCAGGTCGGACGGGCCGAAGTCGAGCTCCAGGGCAGCGGTGTCGGCTTCGGGCCAGTCGGCGCTGATCGTGGCCACGTGTCCCCGCCAACGGCCCAGCAGCTGCTCGCCGCTCAGCGGTGGGCACTCCTCAGCAGCGCTGCCCAGGCGGAACTCGCGGATCAACACCAGCTGGTCGCGGCTACCGGCCTCGCTGTAGAGCAGCACCAGGCGGTGGCGGCGGTCGCCATGGATGAAGCCGAACTCCCCGCCAAACACCGTGCCCGGGGCCAGTTGCAGGGATCCCTTGCAGAACGTGCCCGTCTCGAAGAACACCACCTGGCGGCCCAGGCTGCGGTACTCCTGGCTGATCTCACTGCTGGGCGCGGCGGTGGGGTCGCCGCCCTCAAAGCGGCGCAGACCGAAGCGCACCATCGTGATCGCTCCGCTGGCGTCGGCATCGCCAGCCTCCAGGGTGAGCAGCGAGGGCGTGTCCTTGAGCACCACGCCGCTGGGGCTGATCCCCGTGAACGAACCACGCCACTCGCCCAGGTTCTGCAGGAAGTTCTGCCACTGGCTGGACATGGGGAGGGGGCGCCGCAGCGCGAATCCTATGGACCACGGCCCACGTCAGAGCTGCCCTGACGGGAAGCCCGACCAGGTCGGTTTCCTGCCCATGGCTGCCCCTTGGCGAGCCACCCCGGCGCGGGGGAATCTGGGGCCACGTTGCATTGAGCGCTGTGGTGCTGCAGGCCGAACAGGGTCAGATCCAGATCCACACCGAGAACATCTTCCCGATCATCAAAAAGGCCGTCTACAGCGGCCATGAGGTGTTCCTGCGGGAGCTGGTGAGCAACGGCGTGGATGCGATCAGCAAGCGCCGCATGGCGGCGATGGCCGGCGATTGCAGCGAGGGCCCCGAAGGGCTGATCAACATTCGCATCGACCGCGAGAAGAACACCCTCACCATCTCCGACAACGGCATCGGCATGGACGCCGAGGAGGTGAAGCGCTACATCAACCAGGTGGCCTTCTCGAGCGCCGAAGACTTCCTCGAGAAATACAAGAGCGAGAGCGACGCGATCATCGGCCACTTCGGCCTCGGCTTCTACTCCAGTTTCATGGTGGCCGCTCAGGTGGAGCTGGTGACCCGCTCTGCCCGCGAGGGCAGCGAGGCGGTGCGCTGGAGCTGCGACGGCTCACCCAACTTCACGCTGGAGGCGGCCGAGCGCGCCGAGCCCGGCACCGACGTGATCCTGCACCTGATGGAGGAGGAGCTCGAATACATCGAGCCGGCCCGCATCCGCACCCTGATCACCACCTACTGCGACTTCCTGCCGGTGGCGGTGCAGTTGGAGGGCGAAACCGTCAACAAGCGCGAGTCGGCCTGGCGCAAGAGCCCGAGGGATCTGAGCGACAACGACTACATCGAGCTGTACCGCTACCTCTACCCCTTCCAGGGCGACCCGCTGCTGTGGGTGCACCTCAATACCGACTACCCCTACAACCTGCAGGGCATCCTCTACTTCCCCAAGCTCACTGGCCGCGCTGATTGGGAGAAGGGCGAGATCAAGCTCTACTGCAACAACGTATTTGTGAGCGACTCGATCAAGGAGGTGGTGCCCCGCTACCTGCTGCCGCTGCGCGGCGTGATCGATTCGCCCGACATCCCGCTCAACGTGAGCCGCTCGGCCCTGCAGACCGACCGGCGCGTGCGCTCGATCGGTGGCTTCGTGGCCAAGAAGGTGGCCGACCGGCTCAAGCAGCTGCACCGCGATGAGCCCAAGCGCTACGCCGAGATCTGGGAATCGTTGGCCCCGTTCATCAAGATCGGCGCCATGGAAGACGACAAATTCGCCGAGCAGGTGGCGGATCTGGTGCTGTTCGGCACCACGGCTACTCCGATGGAGGGCGAGCCCGCCGAGGGGCAGAGCCTCGATCCGATCCCCGGCGGGAACGGCAAGGCCTTCACCACCCTGGCCGGCTATCGCTCCCGCCTGGGGGAAGACAACGACAAGCGCATCCTCTACTGCAGCGACGAGGCGGGCCAGGCCGGCGCCCTGGCCCTGTGGAAGAGCCAGGGGGCCGAAGTGCTGCTGGCCGACACCTTCATCGACACCCAGTTCATCCCCTGGCTGGAATACCGCCACAACGAACTCAAATTCCAGCGGGTCGACAGTGAACTCGACGACTCCCTGCAGGAGAAGGAGAGCGAGCTGGCCGATGCCGACGGCAAGGACACCAGCGAAAAGCTGCGCGACCTGTTCAAGCAGGCTCTGGCCAACGACAAGGTGACGATCCAGGTGCAGGCCCTCAAGGGCGACAATGCCCCGGCGGCCCTGATCCTGCTGCCGGAGCAGATGCGCCGCCTCAACGACATGGGCGCTCTGATGGAGCAGCGCCTGCCCGGCCTGCCCGACCACCACGTGTTGCTGGTGAACCGCAAGCACCCGCTGGTGGAGGGACTGCTCAAGCTCTCGGCCGGCTCTGTGATCACCGGCGCGGGAGGCAGCTCCCCCAGCCAGCAGCTGGCCGACGACCTCAGCCGCCACCTCTACGAACTGGCCCGCCTGGCGGTGGGCGGCCTGGAGCCCAACCAGCTGGCCGGCTTCCAGCAGCGCAGCGCCGATGTGATGGGCCGGCTGATGGAGCGGGGGCTTTAGCTTCTGAGCAGCGTCAATTGCCCGGGCGGCAGCAGGGAGACGAGTTCCCGATCCAGGGTCACCAGCCTCTCCTGGCGCGCCAACACGGCGGCGGCAATCCAGCCGTCGCTGACGGCATTGCCGGTGAGCTGGTGCTGGCGGCAGAGCGCCTCCAGCAGAGGCCACTCCTCACCCAGGTGGAGCCACTCCACGCCGTCCTGAGCCAGCAGGGCAGCCAGAAACTCCTGTGCTGCCGGCCAGGGGGTGAGCTCGACAAACACCCTGGAATGGGTGACCAGCCGCAGGAACCCCGCCGTGACCATGGGCAGCAGCGGCAGCCTCTCGCCCTGGCGGCATGCGTCCAGGGCGGCTGCCAACCATCGGGGCACCCTCCGCATCGGCCGCAGCGCCGATCTCGGCGGCGCCGAAGTGGTGATTGAGCTGCCGCTGCTCACCGCTGCATCCCACCCCTCTTGATAAGCTGTTTGCTTGGGCTGATGCCCATCCAGTCGTTTCAGAAAGATCGGTCATGTCCCGGGTCTGCCAGCTCACCGGCAAGCGCGCCAATAACGGCATGGCCGTATCGCACTCCCACGTGCGCACCAAGAAACTCCAGCAGGTGAACCTGCAGGAGCGCCGCCTGTGGTGGGCCGAGGGCAACCGATTCGTGAAGCTGCGCGTCTCCACCCGGGCCCTCAAGACCATCCAGAAAAAGGGACTCGGTGCCTACGCCAAGGAGCTGGGCATCAACCTGGCCAAGATCTGAGCCATGCGCCGCCGCACGCTGTTGCGTGCTGCCCTGATCTCCGCAGGCCTGCTGGGGCTCCCCCGGCAGGCTTTTGCGTTGGGTGGCACCCTGCCAGAGCTCGATCAGCTCGCGCCCCCGTTCCAGCTGGCCGGAGTGGCTCCGGGCCCGGCAGGGTCTGGTGGTCGGAGCAGCAGTGAACCTGGGTCTGTGGTGGAGAGCAGCCTGAGCCTGGCCGATTTCACGGGCCGCTGGCTGGTGCTCTACTTCTACCCGAAGGATTTCACCGGGGGCTGCACCCTGGAGGCCCAGCGCTTCCAGCAACAGCTTCCGGCCTTCCT
>JBEDAU010000071.1:0-6761 GCA_041177605.1 Cyanobacteriota bacterium
GGGGTGGCCATCGCCATGGTGTTCATCTCCCTGCCGTTTGTGGTGCGCAGCGTGGAGCCGGTGCTCGAAGCCCTCGAGCACGATCAGGAAGAGGCGGCCTGGTGCCTGGGGGCCAGCCCGCGCCAGACCCTGCTGAAAGTGGTGCTGCCCCAGTTGATGCCGGCGATCCTCTCCGGCGTGGCCCAGGGCTATAGCCGAGCCGTGGGGGAATACGGCTCGGTGGTGATGATCTCCTCCAACGTGCCGTTCCGCGATCTGATCACCCCCACCCTGATCATCCAGAAGCTGGAGGAGTACGACTTCGCCTCCGCCACCGTGATCGGCATGGTGATGCTGCTCTTCTCCCTGCTGAGCCTGCTGGTGATCAACGGTTTGCAGGTGTGGGGCCGCAACTGGGAAGCCAATCCCGCGCCAAGCGCCTGACCTTCACCGTCTTCACGGCGAGTCCTTCACCACGATTCCCTGGCACCTCCGTTCATGCGATCCCAGCTGCACACCGTGTTCAACCGCCTGCCGCGCCCATCGGCATCGCTGCTGATCCCCCTGATCGCCTGCCTCTACGTGGGCTTGATCATCCTGCTGCCGGCCCTGGAGGTGGTGGCCGGAGCCTTCGCCAAGGGCCTCACGCCCTTTCTGGAGAACTTTCAGTCGGACGAGCTGCGCTCGGCGGTGCTGCTCACCCTGCGCTGCACCCTGATCGCCGTGCCGGCCAACACGATCTTCGGTCTGGCGGCGGCCACGGCCATCGCCCGGCGCCAGTTCCCCGGCAAGGCCCTGCTGCTCAGCGTGATCGACCTGCCCTTCTCGATCTCGCCGGTGGTGGTGGGCCTGATGCTGGTACTCCTGTACAGCCCCACCAACGGCCTGCTGGGCGGAATCGTCAGCAGCCTGGGCTGGCAGATCATCTTCTCCTGGCCGGGCATGGCCCTCGCCACGATCATCGTCACCTTCCCCTTCATGGCCCGCGAGGTGATTCCGCTGCTGGAAGAGGAGGGCTGGGATCAGGAGGAGGCCGCCCGCACCCTGGGTGCCAGCAACTGGCAGGTGTTCTGGAAGGTCACCCTGCCTTCGGTGCGCTGGGCCGTGGTCTACGGCCTGATCCTCACCACCGCCCGGGCCCTGGGGGAATTCGGTGCCGTGGCCGTGGTCAGCGGCAACATCGCCGGCCAAACGCAAACCCTGCCCCTGTTTGTGGAAGACGCCTACAAGCAATACGACACCGAACTGGCCTATGGCGCCGCCCTGGTGCTCGGCGGTGTGGGTCTGGTGTCGCTGCTGCTGAAGCTGGCGGTGGAGCAGCTGCTGGGTGGCGGGAAAGCAAGCAGAACGATCCCCTGAGCGTCTGGGCGAAGCCGCAGGGAGCAGACCGTTCGGCCTGCCGCGGGTGGAGGATCGCCCCTGCCTGGCCCCCGTCGGTCCCATGACGCAGACCCCGTCCACCCGCCTGGATCAACTGGGGCGCTTCCTGTTGCGCGGTCTGCGCATCGGGGCCAGCACGGTGGCGATCGTGGAGCTGCTGCGCCAGGACTGGCCGGCCGGCCTCAGCGCGGCAGGAGCCTGGGTGCTGTTCCTTGTGGTGGAGCGCCGGCTGCCCCCGCCGGCCGCCACGGAGCAGGCTGCTCAGGCCAGTTCCACCACCTCGACCCCGGAAGCGAGCGACCGGGGCGGGTAATCCGGCTGGCTGCCAGTGGGCCTGGACCAGCAGCCCGGGCACCGCCGCTGCCGTCACCCCCTCGGGGCCCGGTCCACTCCCCGTTGTCGAGCCGACGGATGCAGGGCGGTGGCCAGCCCAGGGGTGATCGGCACAACCCAAGGGGGGCGTCATCAGCCGCCATCGGGCGACTGCAGAGCGCCGTGGAGCCCATCCATCACCCACAGGATGGTGGACGTTGCGTTCGTCATCCAGAAGGTCCCCGTCCGAGCGCATGATCTCGGCGGCCATGACCAGGGCCGTACCGCGCTGGCGGGGATTCAGGGCAGCTGCGGCAGCAACCATCAGATGCTGGCCCCCTTTCCCCGCAACGGGCCGAGCCATGCATGGATCCGTTGCACCACCGCACCGTCGGTGGCATCACGGAACGGTTGGCGAGGGTCGAGGGCGTGGCGCAGGAATCGGTCCTGGCGCCGGAGATAGAGACAGGGCCAGCCGTCTGCAGCGGCGACCTCACGCACCGCACCGGCCCCCCTGTCCCAGCTGCTGTGGCAGAGGCAACAGCTTGTGAAAACGGCACAGGCAGACGATGGCGATCGCGAAAGATTGATGAGGAAACGCCAGGCTGTCGCCAAAGGCACAGCGCAGCCCCGGCGGCGCCCCTGCAGTGGGTGAAGTGCATTTCGGGCCCTGGCACACCCTGGGGCGATCGGCCATGACCCAGTTCAGCTCCACGGTCTCCGGCTCCAGCCAGCCGCGATCAGCCGGGCAGGAATCCCTGGCTGAGCAGATCCGGCGTCATCTCTTCTACAGCCAGGCCAAATCGCCGTCGCTGGCCACCCAGCACGACCACTACATGGCCCTGGCGCTGGCGGTGCGCGACCGGCTGCTGCAGAACTGGGTCGACACCGCCGAGGCCTACACCAACCAGGGGGTCCGCACGGCGGCCTACCTCTCGGCCGAGTACCTGCTCGGACCGCACCTGGACAACAACCTGGTGAATCTGGGCCTGCGCCAGGAGGCCGAGAACGCCTGCCGCGACCTGGGCCTCGATCTCAACAGCCTGATCGCGATCGAGCCGGAGCCCGGCCTGGGCAACGGTGGCCTGGGGCGCCTGGCGGCCTGCTTTCAGGAGTCGCTGGCCAGCCTGGAACTGCCGGCCATCGGCTACGGCATCCGCTACGAATTCGGCATCTTCCGCCAGAGCATCGGGCCCGACGGCCAGCACGAGAGCACCGACTCCTGGCTCACCCTGGGCAACCCCTGGGAGGTGATCCGGCCCGAGTGGCGCTACCCGGTGCAGATCGGCCACCACACCGTGATCGGTGTGGCCCACGACACCCCGATCACCGGCTATGGGGTGCGCACGGCCAACACGCTGCGCCTGTGGTCGGCCATGGCGCCGGAGGCCTTTGACTTCGCCTCCTTCAACGCCGGCGATTACACCCGGGCCGTGCTCGCCAAGATGCAGAGCGAGACCCTCAGCAAGGTTCTCTATCCCAACGACGAATTCGACCAGGGCAAACGGCTGCGCCTGAGCCAGCAGATCTTTTTCGTGAGCTGCTCGCTGCAGGACATGTTCCGGATCCTGCGGGGCCAGGGTCTCAGCGCGCGCGACTTCCAGCAGAAGTTCGCGGTGCAGCTCAACGACACCCATCCCGCCATTGCCGTGGCCGAGCTGATGCGCCTCCTGATCGACCAGGAGGGGCTCGACTGGGACACCGCCTGGGGCATCACCACCGCCAGCCTCAGCTACACCAACCACACCCTGTTGCCGGAGGCCCTCGAGAGCTGGGGGCTGGAGCTGTTCGAGGAACTGCTGCCCCGCCAGCTGCAGATCATCTACGAGATCAATGCCCGCTTCCTGCGCATGGTGCGCATCCAGAACCCAGGCAATCCCGACCTGCTGGAGCGGCTGTCCCTGATCCAGGAAGGGCCCCAGCGCCGGGTGCGGATGGCCCATCTGGCGGTGGTGGGCAGCCACCACACCAATGGCGTGGCCGAGCTGCACAGCCAGCTGCTGCGCGAGCAGCTGCTGGCCGATTTCGCCCGCATCTGGCCCGATCGCTTCACCAACGTGACCAACGGGGTGACGCCGCGGCGCTGGCTGGCGGTCGCCAACCGCTCCCTCAGCAGCCTGCTCGATGGGGCCATCGGCGAACACTGGCGCCGCGACCTCGCCCAGCTGCAGGGCCTCGCCCCCCTGCGCGACGATCCCGGTTTTCTGGAGCGCTGGCAGGCGGCGCGGCTGCAGGCCAAACAGCGCCTGGCCGGGTACATCCAGGAGCAGGTGGGCGTGATGGTGGATCCCACCTCCCTGTTCGACGTGCAGGTAAAGCGCATCCACGAATACAAGCGCCAGCACCTGGCCGCCCTGGAGGTGGTGCAGCGCTACCTGCGGCTGCGCAATGGCGAGGACCTACCGCCCCGCACGGTGATCTTCGGGGGCAAGGCGGCGCCGGGTTACGCCATGGCCAAGCTGATCATCCGCCTGATCGTGGGCATCGCCGAGATCGTCAACATGGATCCGGCCATGCGCGGCCGGCTGCGGGTGGTGTTCCTGCCCAACTTCAGCGTGAGCCTGGGCCAGCTGGTGTATCCAGCCGTGGATCTCTCCGAGCAGATCTCCACCGCCGGCAAGGAAGCCTCCGGCACCGGCAACATGAAAATGGCCCTCAATGGCGCCCTCACCATCGGCACGCTGGATGGGGCCAATGTCGAAATCCGCGAACGGGTGGGGGCCGATCACTTCTTCCTGTTCGGCCATGACGCCGCCCAGGTGGCCCAGATGCAGCAGGAGGGGTATCACCCCTATCCCTGGCTGGAACGGGATCCTGCCCTGCGCGAGGCGATCGAGCTGATCGGATCCGGCCACTTCAGCGAGGGAGATCGGCAGCTGTTCCACCCGCTGCTGGCCAATCTCTGCAACCACGATCCCTTCCTGGTGGTCGCCGATGCGGCCGACTACAGCAACGCCCAGAACGCTGTGGACCGCGCCTGGCAGAACCCGGAGGCCTGGAATCGCTCCTCGATCACCAACACCATGAACTGCGGTTTCTTCAGCAGTGACCGGGCCATTGCCGAGTATGCCGAGCGCATCTGGAAGATCGCCCCGGTGCCCATCGGCGGGTAGGCAGCCATGGCCCGAGGGCCGACCCACCCCGCCGCCACGGCGGCGGAGCCGAGGCTGCGGCAGGCCGGCATCGCCCTCACCCGGGAGGGCGAGCCCACCTACGTGCCCTGGCGGCCGGAGGGGGCCGAGTGGAGTATGGCCGCCGAGGGTCCCTCCAAACGCGGCTACGCCAAGGCCCTGGCAGCTGAGTTGCAGCGACGTGTCTGGCCCCAGGCCACCCTCCTCTGCTGCAGCGGCAAGCGCGACGAGGGGGAAGTCAACCCCCGCTGGGCCCTGCGGCTGATCCCCGCCGCCGGCGGGCGGGGGGCTTCAGCTGCGGCACAGCATCGGCCAGAGCCTGGGCTGCGGGCTGCAGCCCCTGGAGCTGCACGACGGCGAGCCGTGGCGGGCGCTCGCCTGGCCACGGATGGCGGAGCGGCGGCGCCAGGTGCTCACCCTCGAACAGGACCGCAGCGGCTGGGGGGTGTTCCTGCCGCCCCTGGGCCGCGCCCCGCTGGAGCAGCTGCTGGGGGCGATCGCGGCGGCCCGTGAACCCTGGAGCGAGCTGGAGCGAGCTGGAGCGGCGCGAGCAGGCGGTGGCCGCCTTTGGCCTGTGCTCCTGGAAATCGGTAAGGCCCGCCTCCCAGGCTCCCCGGCCCGGCGAGGGCAGTGCCACCATGCTGGATCTGCAGCTGGCCCATGCCGTGCTGGAGCGGCTGCAGAACGGCGACCAGCGCCAGGCGATCAGTGAAACGCTGTGCCATCTGCATGCCGATCGCAGCGGCAACACCCACCGCAGCGAGATCAGCCTCGACAAGTTCTGGAATCCCGTCTGGCCGGGCGGCTGCCGGGGGCTGATCGAATTCCGGGCGATTGAATCCAGGCCACACCACCAGTGGAGCAGTGCCGTGGCCCTGCTCTGGCAGGCCCTGGCGGCCCATCTGCTCGACCCGGAGCGGCGACCGGCTGAGCTGCGGTTCTGGGGAGAGGAGCCGCACGACCGGGCCATGCTGCCCAGTGAGCTGTCGACCGACCTGATGGCCGTGCTCGACGGGCTCGCCGGCGCCGGCCCCGTGGCCCACCCCACCGCAGCCGCGCTACACGGTGGACCTGCGCTGGCACGCCAATCCGGGCCGGTTCAACACCAGTGGTGCGGGTAGGGAAGCGGATCGGGCCGCAGGCGGCTGAACAGCACGGCCATCAGCGTCAGCAGCAGCGAGCCTGTGAACACCGGCATCAGCACAAACCCAGGTCTGGCCTCGAGAAGCACCGCCAGCAGCGCCACGGCCCCGGCCGGCGGGTGCAGGCAGCGCAACAGCTGGCCGAGGGCAATCGTGCCACCCACCGCCAGGCCCATCACCCAGGGCGCCGTGCCGAACCAGGTCACACAGCCCACACTCCAGGCGGCGGCCACGGTGTTGCCGAGCACGATGTTGCGGGGTTGGGCCAGGGGGCTGCCTGGATGGCCGAACAACAACACTGTGGAGGCCCCGAAGGGCGCCACCACCAGGGGGTAGTGGCTCCAGGTGCTGATCAGCCCCAGCGCCGTGATCGCCAGCAGGCCGCCGAGCCAGGAGGCGACCACCTGCTGAAACCGGAAGCGCGGCTGGAAGGCACGGCCGCGCATCCGCTGGGCGTGGATGCGGCGCCAGACCATCGTTGTGTATCCCAGCAAACACTCCAAGCGTCGCATGGGCGCTTCCGTGCCAAGCGGCGCCGAGGCGCGGCGCCCGCTGGACGTGCGCGCTGGGTGAGCAACCTATGGCATCAATGCATGGCATCAGTCCCTATGGCCTGAGCCCGGCACAGCAAACAACAAAAAGCCCCCACCTTGCGGCGGGGGCTCCAGGGATTCCGTTGCTTAACTTCAGCCGATTGCCGGAGCGGTCAGCGCCACAGGGGTCGCTTCCGCAGCGGCCAGGTCCAGCGGGAAGTTGTGAGCATTGCGCTCGTGCATCACTTCCATGCCCAGGCCTGCACGGTTCAGCACATCAGCCC
>JBEDAU010000072.1:0-8629 GCA_041177605.1 Cyanobacteriota bacterium
CGAGGCGGTGGTGGCCCGCAACCTGGCCGCCCTCGACGCCAGCCTCGATCACCTAGAGGAGCTGCCCTGGCAGGAGCTGCCCGATCCGCCCCCCGGGCCGGCGCCGGAGGATCGGCTCGCCACGGCCCCGGCCTTCGTGCGCGAGGTGATCGCGCCGATGCTGGAGCGCCGCGGCGACGACCTGCCGGTGAGCGCCCTGCCCTGCGATGGCACCTGGCCGCTGAACACCGCCCGCTGGGAAAAGCGCAACATCGCCGACGCGGTGCCGGTGTGGGAGAGCGACCTGTGCGTGCAGTGCGGCAAGTGCGTGCTGGTGTGTCCCCACGCCGTGATCCGCGCCAAGGTGGGCGCCCCGGAGGCCTTCGCCGCCGCTCCTGAGGGCTTCCGCACCGCCCCGGCCCGCGACCCCGCCTTCGCCGGGCAGACCTTCACGATTCAGGTGGCCGCCGAAGACTGCACCGGCTGCGCCCTGTGCGTGGAGGTGTGCCCCGCCCGCGACCGCACGGAGCCGAAGCGCAAGGCGATCAACATGGCGCCGCAGCGGCCGTTGCGGGATCAGAGCCGTGGCTCTTGGGACTTCTTCCTGCAGCTTCCCGAGGTGCCCCGCGCTGATCTGAACCTGCACAAGATCGGCCAGCAGCAGCTGCAGCAGCCGCTGTTCGAGTTTTCCGGGGCCTGCGCCGGCTGCGGCGAAACGCCCTACCTCAAGCTCGCCTCCCAGCTGTTCGGCGATCGCATGCTGGTGGCCAACGCCACCGGTTGCAGCTCGATCTACGGCGGCAACCTGCCCACCACCCCCTGGAGCACCAACGCCGAGGGCCGCGGCCCGGCCTGGAGCAATTCCCTGTTTGAAGACAACGCCGAGTTCGGCTACGGCATGCGGGTGGCGCTCGACCAGCAGCGCCAGGCGGCCCTCGATCTGCTGGAGCGGTTGGCGGGCCAGTTGCAGCCCGAGCAGCTCCCGCCCCCCCTGGCTGCGGCGATCCGCGACGCCGACCAGGGCGATGAGGCCGCCATCGCCGAGCAGCGCCAGCGGGTGGCCGAGCTCAAGGGGCGGCTGCAGGCGGCTGCGGCCCAGACCAGCGGCGACGACCGGCGCGTCACTGGGATCAACAGCCAGATCCGCCAGCTGCTGGAGCTGGCCGACGCCCTGGTGAAGACCAGCGTGTGGCTGGTGGGCGGCGACGGCTGGGCCTACGACATCGGCTTCGGCGGCCTCGACCACGTGCTGGCCGCCGGCCGCGACGTGAATGCCCTGGTGCTCGACACCGAGGTGTACTCCAACACCGGCGGCCAGGCCTCCAAGGCCACGCCGTTGGGGGCGGTGGCCAAGTTCGCCGCCGGCGGCAAGCCGGCCGGCAAGAAAGACCTGGGCCTGATGGCGATGAGCTACGGCACCATCTACGTGGCCAGCGTCGCCATGGGCGCCCGCGACGAGCACACGATCCGCGCCTTCCTGGAGGCCGAGAGCTATCCGGGCCCGTCGCTGATCCTGGCCTACTCCCACTGCATCGCCCACGGCATCGCCATGGCCCAGGGCATGGCCCAGCAGAAGCTGGCCGTGGAGTCGGGCCGCTGGCTGCTCTACCGCTACGACCCGCGCCGCGCCGAGCGCGGTGAGAACCCCCTTCAGCTCGACAGCCCCGGGCCGCGGACGCCCCTGGCTGAGGCGATGGAGAGCGAGAACCGCTTCCGCATGCTGCGCTACAGCCAGCCCGAACGCGCCCGCGCCCTGGCCCGCGCCGCCCAGCAGGAGCTCGATCGCCGCTGGGCCGCCTACCGCGCCCTGGCCGCCCAGCCCCCGGCGCCGGCCGCCGAGCGGAGTGCCCCATGAGCCGCCCCGATCTCGCCACCAGCTGGCTGGGCCTGCCGCTGCGCACCCCCCTGGTGGTGGGCGCCGCCGGACCCCTCAGCGAAGACCTCGAGCAGCTGCTGGCCCTGGAGCGCGCCGGCGCCGCGGCGGTGGTGCTGCACTCGCTGTTTGAGGAAGACATCGAGGCCGAGCAGCTCGACCTGCACTGGCATGCCATGGCCGGGGCCGACAGCTTCGGCGAGGCGCTCAGCTACCTGCCCCAGGCGGCCCTGCTCCACGAGGGTGCAGACCTGTATCTGCGCCAGCTGGAGCAGGCGCGCCGGCGGCTCGCGATCCCGGTGATCGCCAGCCTCAACGGCACCAGTCCGGGGCGCTGGGTGGAAACGGCCCGGCGCATCGAGGCGGCCGGGGCCGCGGCCCTGGAGCTCAACATCTACAGCCTGCCCACCGATCCGGCCCTCAGCGGCGCGGCGATCGAAACCCAGCTGGAGGAGATCGTGCGCGAGGTGCGCGCCGAGCTCACCATTCCCCTGGCCGTGAAGATCGGGCCTTACTACACCAACCTCACCGCCGTGGCCGCCCGCATCGCCGGCGCCGGCGCCGCAGGGCTGGTGCTGTTCAACCGCTTCTACCAGCCCGACATCGACATCGAGGAGCTGAGCCTGCGGCCCAATCTGCTGCTCTCCACCCCCCACGACCTGCGCCTGCCGCTGCGCTGGATCGCCCTGCTGCACGGCCGGGTGCCCCTGGATCTGGCCGGCAGCGGCGGCGTGCACCGCGGCACCGATGTGGTGCGGCTGCTGATGGCCGGCGCCCGCTGCACCCAGCTGGTGGGGGCGCTGCTGCGCCACGGGCCCGAGCGGCTGGCCGCCATCGAGGCGGAGCTGGGCCAGTGGCTGGCCGAGCACGACTACGGCTCGGTGGCCGAGCTGATCGGCTGCATGAGCCAGCAGCGCTGTCCCGATCCCAGCGGCTACGAGCGGGCCCAGTACCGCCGCGCCATCCAGAGCTACCGGCCCGGCGAGCCCTGGAGCGGCAGCGAGCCGCCATGAGCATGGCGGCATCTCCCGCCGCAATCCCCGCCGCAACCCATGCCCGGGTTCAGAAGCTGGCGGCTGAGCTGGCGGCGAGCACCACCCGCCCCTGGACCCTGATGGAGGTGTGCGGCGGCCAGACCCACACGATCGTGCGCTGGGGCCTCGACCAGCTGCTGCCGCCGGGGCTGCGCCTGATTCACGGGCCGGGCTGTCCGGTGTGCGTGACGCCGGCGGCCACGATCGATGCGGCCCTGCGGCTGGCGGCGCGGCCGGAGGTGATCCTCTGCTCCTACGGCGACATGCTGCGGGTGCCGGGCAGTGCACCGGGCTCCGACCTGCTCGGCGTGCGGGCCGCCGGCGGCGACGTGCGCCTGCTCACCTCGCCGCTGCAGGCGCTGCAGCTGGCGGCAGCCCATCCCGAGCGCCAGGTGGTGTTTCTGGCGGTGGGCTTTGAAACCACGGCGCCGGCCACCGCCCTGCTGGCCCGCCAGGCCCTGGCCCAGGGGCTCGCCAACCTGTCGCTGCTGCTGGCCCACGTGCGGGTGGTGCCCGCCATGGCCTCGATCCTCGAGCAGCCCGGCAACCAGGTGCAGGGCTTCCTGGCGGCCGGCCACGTGGCGGCGGTGATGGGCACCGCCGAGCTGGAGCAGCTGGCGGCCCGCCACCGCATCCCCGTGGTGGTGAGCGGCTTCGAGCCGCTGGAGCTGATGGCAGGGCTGCTGGCCTGCGTGCGGCTGCTGGAGGCGGGAGATGGGGGTGTGGCCAACGCCTACGCCACGGCGGTGCGGCCCGGCGGCAACCCCGAGGCGCAGCAGCTGATCGCCCAGGTGTTCGCCGTGGTGGATCAACCCTGGCGCGGCCTGGGCCCGCTGGCCGGCGGTGGCCTGGCCCTGCGCGGGCCCTACCGGGCCCTCGATGCCCGCGAGCGCTTCGCTCTGGCAGCCCCCGAGTCTGCGCCTGAGCCCCTGGTCGGGGCCCAGGCTCCGGCCGCGGCAACGGCGGTCTGCATCAGCGGCCGGATCCTGCAGGGCCGGGCCCGCCCCGCCGACTGCCCGGCCTTCGGCACGGCCTGCACCCCCGAGCAGCCGCTGGGGGCGCCGATGGTGTCGAGCGAGGGGGCCTGCGCCGCCTACTACCGCTACCGCGGCGCGGCTGCCGGCTGATCGGATCGCCGCTCACCCCACCTCCCGGGTGCTCCGGATGGCCGGCAGGTGCAGCCACACCCGGGCGCCGCCCAGCACCTCATCCCGGCCGAAACGCAGCCGCCCGCCATGATTGGCCGCGGTGGTGCGCACGATGAACAGCCCCAGGCCGGTGCCGCCGGGTTTGGTGGTCTCCAACACGGTGTCCTCCCCGGGGGGAGCGGCGAATCCATCGCCGCTGTCGGCCACGTCCACCACCTGCTCGCCGGCCGTGGAGAGGAGGCCCAGGCGCACCCGCCGACGGCCCTCCGGCCGCTGTGCCGCGGCTTCGATGCCATTGCGCAGCAGGTTGGTCACCGCCACCTGCAGCTGCACGGGGTCGCCCTGCACCATGCAGGCTGCTCGGCTGGCCAGACCGCCGCAATCCAGCTGCACCTGATGCTGGTGCAGCAGGGGCTTCACCCGCAGCGCCGCGCTTTGCAGCACCGCCACCAGATCGGTGGGACGGGCTTCGGTCTGCACGTTGCGCAGCAGCATCCGCATCGTTTCGATCACAGTGGCCACCTGCAGCGTCTGGTCGCTCAGGGTCTGCACCAGGGCCTTGACGTCGAGCGGCTGGTCCTGCTGGTCCAGCTGGGTGCGGGCCTGCTCGCACAGCAACTGGATCGTGCTCAGCGGCAGGTTGATCTCGTGGGCGATGCCAGCTGCCACCAGGCTGGTGTGCAACTTGGCCTGGAGCTGGCGGCGCTGCTCTTCCTCGCTGCGCTGCTGCTGCTGCCGCGCCTCCAGCAGGGCCCGATCCCGCTCGGCGATCGTGTCGAGCAGCTGCTGGAACCTGCTCTGGATGGCAGCCAGTTCCCGAAACCTCACGCGGACCCTGCCGCCGCCCTGCGGTTGGGGCAGGGTCGGGATGCCCTGCCGCAACCGCAGCTCCTGCTCCTTGATCTGACCGGCAAACCGGGTCACCGGGCCGAACAGGCGCCGCCGCAGATGCAGGTTTTTCCAGGTGAAGATCAGCGCGAACAGCGCCAGCACGCCCCCGGTCGAGCCCAGCAGCACCGTGCGCAGCAGCTGGAGGTTGTCGCTGGGCAGCAGCGTCACGATCCTGGCGCCGAGCCCGCTGTCGTCTGAAACCACCGGGATCCAGGTGCGCTCAGGCAGCTGCAGGGGCTCCAGCCGCCCGCCGCGGGCGGCGGCCAGGTTGAGATCGATGCTGGCGATGCGCAGCTGTTCCGAGCCGGAGAGCATCACGAAGCCGTCGCGGCTCACCAGCAGCAGCGGGGTGCCGGAAAAAGCGCTGTAGTCCTTCAGGAAGGCCTTGATGTAGCCCAGTCGAATCCGGCCCAGCAGCCGTCGGCCCTGGGCCTGGCGCAGCACATAGATGCTGGCCATTTCGTCTTCCAGGCCGCGGCTGATCGGTGAGGTGGCCGCACTCCGGCCCCGGAGGGAGGCACTGATGACACTGCCGGAGAAGGAAAAGCCCGGGAACACCCGACTGCTGCCCTCCGCCTTCAGCACCCGCCGCACCTGCAGCTGGTCGCCCAGCTCGTAGAGATCGGAAAAGGCCCAGAGCAGTGGATCGGCGTCGCGTTCCCAGCGCTCCGCGGGCAGGGCCACAAGCCGATCGAGCTGGTGGCGGGCCTGGTTCAGGTGCACCTGCAGGTGGCGTTGTACCCGGTTGGCATCGGCCTGCTGCAGCTGCAGGTAGTGGCTGTGCAGCAGCTGCACGCTCAGGGCGTTTGCTCCCACCAGCGCCAGGGCCGCGGCGCCGAGGGCGATCCCCTCCTGGCGCAGGTTGAAGCCCCAGGCGCTGGGCAGTGCACGCTGGCGGCCGGCTTCGGGGGCGGGGGAGGCAACGCTCATGGCTCGGCGGCCGGGGCCTGGTCATCGCTGAGCGAAAACACGTGGTAGCGAGCCTGCACGTCGCCGTAGGCATCGAAGCGGATCGGTCCGAAGCTGGAGGGATGCTCAGGCCGGGAGAGCAGGAAGCGCTTCACCTCCGCCGGGCTGCGCGCGCCGCTGGCCAGGGCGCGTTCGAGCAGCTCCAGGGCCTGATAGGTGCCGAGCGCCATGGCGTAGGGCGTGTAGCCGAAGCGCTGCTCAAAGCGGCGCAGGTGCGCATCCACCCGCTGATCCCGGCGGCGGGCCGGAAAGGAGCTCACCAGTCGGATGCGGGCGCGGGCGGGGCCGGCGCTCTCCGCCATCTGGGCGGAGCGGGCCCAGGGGGTGAGCAGGATCGGGGCGCTGGGGTTGCGCTGGTGAAACAGCTGGCTGATGTTGCCGATCATCGGCAAGAAGCCGCCGCCGAGCACGTAGAGCGCATCGTGGCTGCTCTCCACCAGCGCCCCGTGGCGGCGGGCGTCGAAGTCGGTGATGGCCAGCGCGCGGTGGGTGATGCGCCAGCGGCCGGAGCGCGCCAGCTCGGCGGCGAACACGCGGAAGGCCGGATCGGTGTAGGCGCGGTTGCCGGTGTCCTGCAGCACCAGCAGGCTGCCGCCGGGCAGCCGGTTGAGTTCGCGGGCGATGGCCTGCTGCTCCCCCGTCAGGTCGGGCACGATGCGCAGGAAGAAGTCGTCACGGCCGCTGAGGGCGTTGCTCACCGCCGACACGTTGATGGCCAGGGCCTGGCCATCGGCAAACTGGGGCAGGCTCGGCACCGCATGGCTGGACGCCTGGGTGTTCACGAACAGCCGCACGCCCCGTTGCTTGAGGGCCGCGATCGAGGACGGCCCCCCGGCCGGATCCGGCGGGTTGAAGTGGGTGAGCAGGCGGATCAGGCTGCGCGGCTGTTGCTCGAGGTAGAGGTCGGCGGTGTTGCGGTCACTGGGGTCGATGGCGGCGCCGTTGACCAGGGGCAGATCTACCCCCACCGCCACCGGCACGGGCCGTTGCCGTGCCAGCAGCAGGGCGGTGGCGGCAACGGCCAGCAGGCCGGCCGCCCCGATGGCCAGCCGGCGGGGATGGCTGATCAGCCTCAGGCTCCGCTGCACGACCTCTGCACCCACACCAGTCCCGAAACAAAGCTTGTCAGTCCGCATCGCTCTCGGGAAGAACCCAGATGGGATGCGGCGTGAACGCCTAGCGTCAGCGTCGCTCCGCGGGATACGCCCGGCCCCATGACCGCGCGCATCCAGCTGGGCCACGGCGGCGGCGGCACGCTGATGCAGCGGCTGATCGCCGAGGAGCTGCTGCCCCTCTACGGCCCCGAGCCGCCGGTGCTGCACGATGCCGCCCGGCTCACACTGCCCCACGGCCGGCTCGCCTTCAGCACCGATGGCTACGTGGTGCAACCGCTGGAGTTTCCCGGCGGCACCATCGGCAGCCTGGCGGTCACCGGCACCGCCAACGACCTGGCCATGGCCGGTGCCCGGCCGCTGCACCTGAGCGTGGGCCTGATCCTGGAGGAGGGGCTGGAGCTGGCGCTGCTGCGGCGCGTGGTGGCCTCGATGCTGGAGGCGGCGCAGGCCTGCGGCGTGGCGATCCGCACCGGTGACACCAAGGTGGTGGAGCGGGGCAAGGCCGATGGGCTGTTCATCACCACCAGTGGCATCGGCGAGCTGGTGTGCGAGCAGCCGATCGATCCCAGCGCCATCCGCCCCGGCGACCAGCTGCTGCTCAGCGGCGACCTGGGCCGCCACGGCGTGGCGATCCTGGCGGCCCGCCATGGCCTGGCCCTGGAGCCGCCGCTGGCCAGCGACTGTGCCCCGCTCTGGCCCCTGGTGGAACCGCTGCTCCGCGCCGGCCTGGTGCCCCACTGCCTGCGCGACCTCACCCGCGGCGGGCTGGCCAGCGCCCTGCAGGAGCTGGCCGAGGCCTCCGGCCTGGAGCTGGTGGTGGAGGAGGCGCGGCTGCCGGTGATCGAGCCGGTGGCCCGCACCTGCGCCCTGCTGGGCTTCGAGCCCCTGCACCTGGCCAACGAGGGTCGTTTCCTGGCGGTGGTGGCGCCGCAGCAGCTGTCGGCGGCCCTGGCGCTGCTGGCCCCCCACGGCGGCTGCTGGATCGGCGCGGTGCAGCCGGCCGAGGCGGCGCCGCGGGTGCTGCTGCGCACGCCGCTGGGCACCGAGCGCCTGCTGCTCCCCCCGAGCGGCGAGCTGTTGCCGCGCATTTGCTAACGCGGCCAGAGGCTCCGTTCAACTCAGCGTCGCCACAGGGCCAGGCCGCCGCCCCGGCCCCGGGCCGCCAGCCAGGGGCCGCCGTCACCGTGGCCGCAGGCGATCAGGGCGAAGAAGGGCTCGCGCCGGGGCGCCGGCCTGGCCAGCGTGCCCCCGGCCAGCAGCCGCTCCCCCCAGAGCAGCTGCCAGCGCTCGAAGCGAAACACCAGCAGCGGGCGCCGGCCGCGCAGGTCCCCCGGCCCCAGAAAGCGCAGCTGCAGCGGCCCCAGCTGCACGCTGTTGCGCAGCTGCAGGGTGGCGGAACCGCCGGCGGGGTCGGACTCCAGGCGGATCGCCAGGCAGGCACCCAGGCCCCGCAGCAGGGCCGCGGCGCCGGGCTGGGGGGCGGCATCCCGCTTCCCCCAGAGCTGGTCGAGCCGCCACTCGCCCGCCAGCTCGGCAGTGCCGATGCCGGCGCCCTGGCGGCGGCTGCGCCGCTCCAGCTCCAGCAGCTCAGGGCCGCCGGGCAGGGGGGCAGCCGGTGGG
>JBEDAU010000073.1:0-4651 GCA_041177605.1 Cyanobacteriota bacterium
TCGCCGGTAGATCGATCCTGGTGGCGAGCGTTGCGGCAGCCTTGCACGTGGCCACATACAACTGCTGGGTGGTATCGACCTCGCTGATCAGATCGGCTTCTTCCACCGTGATGAACCCACGGCGCGGGAAGCGAAGGGTGCCGACGAACTCATCCCCAACCTCGGCCCACGCCTCTTTCGGATCTGCTGGCGCGCGGTGGAAGGGCAGGGCAGCAGCAGCAGCAGGTGCCATCGTGGGGAATCAACGTCCGGACACGGAACGATAGGCCGTCCGGAGGTTGAGGCGAAACCTTTCGGCGATCGGGTACGGCTCCACACCGGGGTAGGGGGTGGTGCCAAGGATCGCGCCGAGGAATGGCCTACCGGGCAGGAAGACCCGATCGCGGGTCTTGTCACCCCACGGGTAGATCCAGGCGCCGTTGTGCACCGCGGTGGCGTAGTTGAGGGTGAACCGGAAGCTGGCGAGGGTGCCAGTGGTCGTCAGGTACCCCGACTGCCGCAACAGGCCGGTGTCCACGATGTTGCGAGGTGAGCCGACGATGCGGCCGGCGGTGCGGCGCCCCTGCCGGTCGTAGCTGCGACCTCTCACCGTCTCCCGCGGCCATTGCCACACCGGGCTGCCCATGGTGTCGAGCACCACTTCCCAGGTCTCTTGCCAGGTGGCGTGAGCGGCCTCATTGATCGCCTGCCGCAGCCGTTCGCTCAGCTGCGGGCTGACGGTGGCCTTGGTGCGAACGGTCAGCTTCATGCGGGAGGAGGCAGAGAGGCGTCAGCGGCCTCCGGCGAAGATCCCATTGAACTCGTCCCCGGCTTCTGCCGCCACCAGGGCATCGATGCCGCCCTGGGGGGAGAGAAAGGTGAGGGTGAGCCAACCGCGGGTGCCGGTGCTCGCCGTCGGCAGGCTGGCGAGGGGCCCTTCCCAGGCCTCCAGCTTCTCCCCCGCGCGCAGCCCCGGCGGCCGCAGGCCGGTGTCGGTCCATGCCCAGCTGCTGCCGGCATCGAGCCAGTCTGCACCTTCCGGCACTGTGGCCCAGCGGGTGAGGTTGCCGGTGACGGACTGGCTGCCGATCTCGGTGCCGCCGGCATCGACACCATCGCCGCCGGGGGAGAGCTCGGCGTAGGCCTCGATCACCACCAGGGAGACGGGCGCCCTGAGGCCCTCGCGCAAGCTGGCAGGGGCCTCTATCGGCTGCTGCCAGAGCATGCGCAGGTTGGCGAATTCGGCGAACGGCGTGGCCATGGATCAGGAGCGCAGCAGCATGGTGCTGCTGCCGGTGGTGGTGGTCGAAGGGTCGATGCCAAGGGCGCCGATGATCCGGTTGGTCAGCAGGGCGATCCTGCTGTTGCGCTGACCGTCGGCGGTGGAGCTGGCGGACCCGGAGAAGCGGTAGCGGCCCTTCAACAGGCTGGTGTCCCATGTCAGCTTGCCGGCCTGGCTCAGCTGCTGCGCACGGGTGGGGGTGGTGCCGGGGATGGGGCCCTCGTACTCCTCGGCGTTGGCCAGGTGGGCGGTGCCATCGCTGACGGCATCGGCATGGTCCTGCTCCAGGATCACGATCTCATCGACCCAAGCTTGGATCTGCGTGACGGATGCCGGCGAGATGTTGGCGATCTCGTTGAGGCGAAGGCGTAGGCCGTAGATGCTGTCGTAGACGGCGGGCCAGCCGATGAAGGTGCGGATCAGCTCAACGTCGTCAACATCCGGCCCTGCAGTGTTGGGCCGCCAGGCGGAATCAAGGGGGGGAAGCTGGCTCATGACGGGGCTTGTGCCCACCGCGCGAAAGGGGGCCTGATGCCCTCAGCTTTCCCCGTTCACCGCGGCCCGAGCAGATCCCGCAGCCAGAACCGATCCGATGGCCCCAGGCTGTTGCTCAGCAGCCGTGCAAACTGCTCACCCTCCTGGTCTTCAACCGTCGTCGCGACTACCCGTAGGCCCTGCTTCACGCCCTCGGCATCGCGCAGCAACACACCCACCTGCATGGCCAGGAATAGCTCCAGCAGCGGTTCCGGCGCAATCGCTTCTGCGGTGATGGTGGGATCCGCCATTGCGGGCCAGTATCCAGGTCTGGACCCAAACCGTCAACCGCGAGGGGATCCACGGGGAAACCTCAGAGCAGCACACACCTCACGCCCTCTCCCCCCACACCTCAAAACGCCATGGCCAAGACCAGGACTTACAAGCGAGACAGCAACGGCCGCTTTGCCGGCGGCGGCAGTGGAGGCGGCAGCAAGGCCAGCGGCGGCACCTTGGCGGCCCGGAGCAGCCTGAAGCGCAGCCGGGGCAAGCTGGCCGCGAACCAGAGCGCCGCGCAGCGCGGGGCCGTCACCAGGGCGTCGAACAAGCTGACGGCATCGAAAGCCGCGAACCAGCGGACGCTGGGCATGAAGCGGTCAGGGGTGATCGCGAAGCCCAAGGGCATGAAGCCGAGCGTGCCCGCCGCCCCTGCCGCGCCGAAGCGCCCGGCGAAGATGACCAAGAACCCGCCCAATGCGGCCAAGGCCAGGTACAAGGCCGCCACCAGCAAGGTGCGGGAACTGAAGATGTACCGCGGCGGCAAGACCGACGCCACGGTGCGCAATGCCCAGCGGGCCGTGGCTCGGATGGAGAAGGCCCGCGGCGTCACCCGGCGCCGCAAGGGCTGATCACAGCCTCCCCCTCCCCCTGCTGGCGGGGAAACCTCCACCAGATACCACCAGCAGGGGCACGCAATGGCAGGGCGGACGGGGCGAAAGGGTCGCAACTACACCCGCGACGCCACCGGTCGCTTCTCCTCCACTGCCGGCGGCGGTGGCGCCGCCAAGGCGTCGAGGCCCACCAAGGCCCGGGCCGCCCGGCAGGCGCCGCCCCGCACCAAGCGATCCGCGGCACCACCCACCAGGACCACGGTCAAATCGACACCCAAGGCCAGGGTCAAGGCCAAGGCCACCATGGCGCCAGCACGCAGCAAGACCACCTCCGGCCCGGTCCCCACACCCAAGGGCCGGCCGCAGAAGCTGGTCAAGCCGCCCCCGCCGCCTCGCCCCCCTCAGCAAGCCACGCAATCTCCCAAGGCCGCGGTGTTGCAGCAGCGCTCCGCACGGCTCGCCGCCGCCGCACAACGCGAGGTGAGCCGCAAGAACCAGAAGGCCGCCAGCAACCGCCGCAAGGTTGCGACCGCCCTCGCGGCCGCCACCTGGAAGCCGGTGAAAGCCGCCACTGGGCCCCGGGTCGTCAGCACGGTGAACGTGCAGCGCAAGGCCGCAGGCTCGCAGCGCTCCACCGTCGGCCGAGCGATCAGTGCCCTCCAGCGGCGCCTCGGCTGGAGGTGACGATCACCAGCTCAGGCCACTGGGGCCGGCGCCACCTCGATGTCCGGGAACTGGCGCCGCTCCGATGGTGAAGGCTTCAGCACCGCATCCTCCAGCACCTTGGAGGCCCGATCGAACGGCCAGCCCTGTTCTGCTGCGAAGGCCCGCACCATCGCCTCCCGCGACTGATCCCAGTAGTCCTGGCGCAGCAGCTGCGCCCGAAGCGCCGGATCCTTCTCCTCCACGTGCTCTGTCGGCACCGGTGCGATCGAGCAGCGGCACCGCGGGTGCTGGGTGCCCACCATCTCGCTCAGCAGGTAGACGCGGCCATGGCGTGATGCGCAGACCCTGCAGGTGCGCTCATCCTTCGTGGCGATCCAGCGCCCGTACAGCGCCCCGTTGCGTTGCGCCGCCAGCTTCTGGGCGCCCACGTAGGCGTTGGCAAGCTCGGAGCGAGCGATCAGCTCCGCTCGTTGCATCAGGCCCAGCCGCTTCGTGATCCCGTTCGGATCGCTGGCGCCCAGCAGGGCCCGGCGCACATCACCCTCGATCGCGCGATACCCCTGCCCGCGGCCCACGCCGGCGGTGACGATCTGGGTGAGGCGATCCCGGAAGCTCTCCACCTCCGCCCGGATGTAGGCGGAGGTGGTTGCAGCCGCCGCCTTCATCGCCACCTTCTGGGGCCCGACGAACGGCGCGCGGGTTTGGGCCTCGGGAGAAACGGTCTGCAGCAGCTCCCGGCCAAGGTCATCGCCGAGCACCGCCGCCTCCGCCAGGTCTGTTTCGTAGACGGTCTGCAGGGCCTGCAGCTCCGCGGGGGAGAGAAACCGCTGGGCGATGCGGTTCAGCTCGGTGAGCTTCCGGCTGCTCTCCGCGATGCTGTAGGACCGGGGCCGGCGGGTGACGCCATCGGCGGAGACCTCAGCCGGCTGGGTTGGATCGATCGCATCGGCATACCAGCGGCGGAGATCGCGAAGTGTGGCCGTGATGGCCCTGATCAGCGCCTTGCGGGTGTTGGCGGTGGCACGATCGCCGATCTTGTCGAGGGCTTCGGCGTAGTCATCCGCCAGCTTGAGCTGCTGGTTGCCGATGGTGATGGCCATGGGCGATCAGGCCTTGCGGTTACGGCCCTTCCGCTTGCCGCCGCCGCCCTTGAGCTTCGAGGCCTCGCTGAGGGCGATGGCGATGGCCTGCTTGCGGCTGGCCACCTTGGGCCCCTTGCCGGGGCCAGGCTTGCCGCTGCGGAGCTTGCCGGCCTTGAACTCGTGCATCACGGTGGCGACCTTCTTCTGGGCCTTGGTGGGCTTCTTGCTGGCCATGGCCTTGTCCCTCACTGGAGCTGATCAAGGTTTCCCAGGTCGCT
>JBEDAU010000074.1:0-3997 GCA_041177605.1 Cyanobacteriota bacterium
GGTCAGGGCTCCTTCTCGGACGCCATGCCCCTGGGCATCAGCGGCACCTTCAACTACATGCTGGTGTTCCAGGCTGAGCACAACATCCTGATGCACCCCTTCCACATGCTGGGTGTGGCGGGTGTGTTCGGCGGCAGCCTGTTCTCCGCCATGCACGGCTCCCTGGTGACCAGCAGCCTGGTGCGTGAGACCACCGAGAGCGAGAGCCAGAACTACGGCTATAAGTTTGGCCAAGAGGAAGAGACCTACAACATCGTGGCTGCCCACGGT
Organism: Cyanobacteriota bacterium; assembly: GCA_041177605.1. Taxonomy (GTDB): domain Bacteria; phylum Cyanobacteriota; class Cyanobacteriia; order PCC-6307; family Cyanobiaceae; genus NIES-981. The sequence continues at coordinate 271 of JBEDAU010000074.1, forward strand.
TACTTCGGTCGCCTGATCTTCCAATATGCCAGCTTCAACAACAGCCGCAGCCTGCACTTCTTCCTGGCTGCCTGGCCTGTGATCGGCATCTGGTTCACCGCCCTGGGCGTGAGCACGATGGCGTTCAACCTGAACGGCTTCAACTTCAACCAGTCGATCCTGGATTCCCAGGGTCGTGTGCTGAACACCTGGGCTGATGTGCTGAACCGTGCAGGCCTGGGAATGGAAGTGATGCACGAGCGCAATGCTCACAACTTCCCGCTGGACCTGGCCGCTGCGGAAGCGACCCCTGTGGCGCTGACCGCTCCGGCGATCGGCTGAGGCCCACCAGCCCGCCTGAGGCCCAACAGTCTGGCTGAAGATGATCAGCTGAGCTGAGGCTGAGCTGGTCAGACCAGACCAGACCAAGCAACGGAATCCCTGAAGCCCCCGCCGCAAGGTGGGGGCTTTTTGTTGTTTGCTGTGCCGGGCTCAGGCCATAGGGACTGATGCCATGCATTGATGCCATGGGCTGCTGCCATGGGCTGCTGTGATGACCGCAGGTCACAGCGATGTGGCCGATCGCCGCTGGGGGGTCCAGCTCTGCCATCGGCAGGTCAACGTCCTGCCCCATCACTCAGCCCACCCACCACCGCAGAGCAAAAACCCGTTCCCCCAAGATGCAGGGGGAACGGGCAACAGGGGTTGACGATTTGGGCGGATGATGAAGCCGCTGCAAGCCGGAGATCGGATTTGAACCGACGACCTACTGATTACGAATCAGTTGCTCTACCGCTGAGCTACACCGGCAGCTGCATGAAACTACCATTCCGCGGTGGGAGCTGCCCAGGATGGCCAAGGGATCGAACCCGAATGCACGACCAACCGGCCCGCAGCGCGGTGATCGGATCGAAGCGGGAGGGGATTCGGGGCGACTCGATCCGGCCTTGCGTCAACGGCTCCTGGAGGAAGCACGCACGCCCTGGCGTGGGTTGCGCCGGGCCCTCTGGCTGGCCCTGACAGCTTCAGGGGCGCTCGGACTGGCCACGATGGCGATGCGTGCGGCTGCCGGTGGGGAGCTGGCCTCAGGGGATCTGCTCATCCAGCTGACCGCTCTGGCCGTCTTCGGCAGCCTGCTCTGGTTCGACCGCAACCGCAGTGCCGGCAGCTGACACCACAGCTGCTCCTCCGGCTTGCTCGTCGACCTGTTGTTCCGGCGGCTCATCGCCAGGGACTGCATCGTTCTCGCTGGCCGCCCTCGCGGTCCCTGCTCCTGCTGGGGCAGCCGAGGCCGCAGGGGCCGCGGGGGGCGCAGCGGCAGGCCGATCAGTGGCTTGCAGGGGAGCCAGCAGCAGCAGGGGGATGCCGAGGCTGATCCGCTGGCCTTCCAGGCTGCTGCTGCTCAACGGTGCCGCTGCCGCCAGCGTGGCCGGCGACCGGCTGAGCAGCCAGAGGCTCTGGCTGAGCTGGTGCCATTGCCAGAGCACCAGTGCCAGCAGCGGCACGGCCAGAACCAGGCATACAAAACGGTTGCTCTCCACCAGCGGAGAGCTGGTGGCCGCCAGGGCGGCGGCCCTATCCAGCCACCAGAAGGCCGGCAGCAGCAGGGCGGCCCCTGCCACCAGCAGCAGCCGTGGTGCCAGCGCCTCCTGCAGGCTGGCCAGGCGGCGTTGCTGGTCGCTGCGGGCGCCCAGGGGCACCTGCACCAGCAGCAGCGAGCAGCAGTCGGCTGGCCGTCGCCAGAACACCAGGGTGGGTGCCAGGACCCCTAGCCCCCAGGCCAGCAGCCTCTCCAGGCCCGGCACGGGGCCAGGGTCGGCACCCGCCAGGACCAGCAGCAGCAGCAGGGCCTCCAGGGGCAGGGCCCCGAGAGCGAGCAGCTGCAGCCAGAGGAGCGGCTCGCTGCGGGGGTAGGAGGCCGGCGCCGCCGTCACGGGACGCTCAGCTCGAGAGGGTGCGCCGCTGGGTGACCAGCTTGAAGGCCTCCACCCGATCGCCGTCCTGCCAGGCATTGAAGCGATCGCAGCCGATGCCGCACTCGAATCCGGTGGCGACTTCCTTCTGGTCGTCCTTGCCGCGGCGGAGCGAGTCGAGGTCGCCCTCGTACACCTTCTCCTTGCCGCGCCAGACCCGCACCTTGCAGTTGCGCTGCAGCTTGCCGTTGGTGACGTAGCAGCCCGCCACGGCGCTCTTGCCGATGGTGAACACGGCGCGCACCTCGGCTTCGCCCAGACTCTCCTCCACCAGCTCGGGCTCCAGCAGGCCCTCCATGGCCAACTGGATGTCCTCGAGCAGCTTGTAGATCACGTCGTAGTCGCGCACGTCGACGCCGGTGGCGTCGGCGGCCCGCCTGGCGCCGGGGGCCATCGAGGTGTTGAAGCCCACGATCACGGCTCCGGAGGCGGCGGCCAGGTCGACGTCGGTCTCGGTGATCTCGCCGGGCGCCGACAGCAGCACCCGCACCTGCACCTCGCCCTGGGGCAGCTGTTCGAGGGAGCCAAGGATGGCCTCCACCGAGCCCTGCACGTCGGCCTTGAGGATGAGGTTGAGCTCCTTGAGCTCGCCCTCGCTCGCCTGGCCCGACATCGAGGCCAGCGACACCCGGCGGGAGGCCATCTGCTGGGCCAGACGGGTGGCCCGGGCCTCGGTGGCCCGATCGCCCACCACCGCCCGGGCGGTCTTCTCATCGGGATAGACCTCAAACTCGTCGCCGGCGGTGGGCACCTCGCTGAAGCCGAGGGCCTCGACCGCATAGGAGGGGCCTGCCTCCTTCACCCGCTTGCCGGTGTCGTCGACCATGGCGCGCACCTTGCCCAGTACCGGGCCGGCGGCGAGCACGTCGCCGTTGCGCAGGGTGCCGTTCTGGATCAGCAGGGTGGCCACCGGACCCTTGGCCTTGTCGAGGTGAGCTTCGATCACGGTGCCCTTGGCCATCCGGTCCGGGTTGGCCTGCAGGTCTTCCACCTCGGAGACCAGCAGAATCATTTCGAGCAGCTTGTCGATGTTCTCGCCCTTGATGGCGCTCACCGGCACCATCACGGTGTTGCCGCCCCAGTCTTCGGCCACCAGCTCCAGACCTGAGAGCTCCTGCTTCACCCGATCGGGCGAAGCCCCTTCCTTGTCGATCTTGTTGATCGCCACCACGATCGGCACCTCGGCGGCCCGGGCGTGGCTGATCGCCTCGAGGGTCTGGGGCCGCACGCCGTCATCGGCGGCCACCACCAGCACGGCCACGTCAGTGACCTTGGTGCCCCGGGCGCGCATGGCGGTGAACGCCTCGTGGCCCGGGGTGTCGAGGAAGGTGATCTTGCGCTGTTCGCCCCCGTGGGGCACCTGCACCTGGTAAGCACCGATGTGCTGGGTGATGCCGCCGGCCTCGCCGGCCGCCACGCGGGTCTTGCGGATGGCGTCGAGCAGGCTGGTCTTGCCGTGGTCCACATGGCCCATCACCGTGACCACAGGGGCGCGCGGCACTTCCACGGCCTCGGTGGCGGCTTGCTCCTCCTCAAGGAAGGCCTCAGGATCATCGAGCTTGGCGGCATAGGCCTTGTGCCCCATCTCCTCGACGACGATCATCGCGGTCTCCTGATCAAGCTGCTGATTGATCGTGACCATCTGGCCCAACTTCATCAATTGCTTGATGACTTCAGAGGCCTTGACTGCCATCTTGTGCGCCAACTCGGCGACTGTGATGGTTTCGGGCACGTGTACCTCAATGACACGGGCCTCGGCTGGCGCTGCTTGCACC
>JBEDAU010000075.1:0-11811 GCA_041177605.1 Cyanobacteriota bacterium
CCCATCACCAGTACATCGCCATCTTCCTGATGTGCGGTGCCTTCGCCCACGGTGCGATCTTCTTCATCCGTGACTATGACCCCGAAGCCAACAAGAACAACGTGTTGGCCCGGATGCTCGAACACAAGGAAGCGATCATCAGCCACCTGAGCTGGGTCTCTCTGTTCCTTGGATTCCACACCCTCGGTCTCTACGTTCACAACGACGTGGTCGTGGCTTTCGGAACTCCCGAGAAGCAGATCCTGGTGGAGCCCGTCTTCGCCCAGTTCGTCCAAGCCGCTTCCGGTAAGGCGATCTACGGCATGAACGTGCTGCTGTCGAACCCCGACAGCCTGGTCAGCAATGCTCCTGGCCCCGGCGCCGTCTGGCTGCCCGGCTGGCTGGAGGGTCTGAACGCGGGTAACAACAGCCTCTTCCTCCAGATCGGTCCTGGTGACTTCCTGGTGCACCACGCCATTGCGCTTGGCCTGCACACCACCACCCTGATCCTCGTGAAGGGCGCTCTGGATGCCCGTGGTTCGAAGCTGATGCCCGACAAGAAGGATTTCGGCTACTCCTTCCCCTGCGACGGCCCCGGCCGTGGCGGTACCTGTGACATCAGTGCCTGGGACGCCTTCTACCTGGCTGTCTTCTGGGCCCTGAACACGGTGGGTTGGCTCACCTTCTACTGGCACTGGAAGCACCTGGCCATCTGGCAGGGCAATGTGGCCCAGTTCAACGAATCAAGCACCTATCTGATGGGCTGGTTCCGCGATTACCTGTGGCTCAACAGCTCCCAGCTGATCAACGGCTACAACCCCGCTGGCAGCAACAACCTGGCTGTCTGGGCCTGGATGTTCCTCTTCGGGCACCTGATCTGGGCAACCGGATTCATGTTCCTGATCTCCTGGCGTGGTTACTGGCAGGAGCTGATCGAAACGATCGTGTGGGCGCACCAGCGCACCCCGCTTGCCAACCTGGTGGGCTGGCGTGACAAGCCTGTGGCCCTGTCGATCGTGCAGGCCCGGGTTGTTGGTCTGGCTCACTTCACGGTGGGCTACTTCGTGACCTACGCCGCCTTCTTGATCGCCTCAACCTCCGGTAAGTTCGGCTAAATCCCGGCCTATCCCTCGAGGGACGCCTGACCCCTGGCATCTGCCGGGGGTTTTTTTGTTTGGTTCTTGTCTGGGTAGCTGGATGTGTCGCGTCCTGCAGATCGGCGTCCTGCCGGCTGGTGAGGGTCGCAGTTGGCGCAGGTGTGCTTGCTTCCCGTGGTCTCGGCAACCAACGGCAGCCACCTGCTGGGGGTTGGTCGCCACCCCGCCGAGCAGATCGCTGTGACACCCAGGCCCTGGAGAATGCCCGCTCTGGGTTCTTCTCCCAGGGTGTCAAGAGGGTGCCCCTTCGGCCAGCCGACCGCTTGTCTGCAGGGTGGAGCTCAGCCCATGGCGGCCTGATCAGCTGCAGCGTCAGGCGGCTGGGGGACCGGCTCCAAACGGAGTTCTATGGATCTGGATGGGTGAGCCGCAGCCAGGGGCCCAACAGTTGCCCGCTGACCAACAGGGCCAATGCCAACCACCGGGTCTGCGTGCTCCGGCGGATCGAGGCGCCTGATGGCCCACTGGCGCTGGCCCGATGGCTCATGCAGGCCGCCCTCCCTGCCCGTGACCGACGGGTCTGCAGCCGCGCAACCGGGGATTGGATACGCGGCCAGAGAGCCATTCGTATCGTGTTGAGCGCGCATAAAAAAGCCCCGCCGGAGCGGGGCTTGATGGGGGGGTGAGCTGACGGTTGAACTGCTGGGTTGCTGGGGATCTGCGGTTAGGGCTTCAGCCCACGCTCCACACGCCGCCGGCGATCTTCACCAGGGGGCCCACCAGGGCGGTGCCGCACAGGAACCAGGCAAAGGCTGCGCCGCCGCAGCCACCCAGCCAGAAGCCGCTGGCGAACTCGGCCCAGCCGGCTTTGGTGAACAGGTCCGCCGGCGGGTTGTCGATGGTGGCGTCAGCCGGTTGCACGTTGGGACCGGTGCCGGCGGTGCCGTAGATCGACAGGCAGACCGTGAGGATGGAGACCAGGCCGATGGCGGCGAGCAGGCCGGCCGTGCTGGCGTACTCGGTGGCACGCAGCGGGCCGGTGATCGCGAACGGGCCATAGAGGAAGAAGCCGTGGGCCATGCCCACTTCCAGGCCGCGGCGATTGGGCGAGAGCGAGGGGCGGTAGGCCGGCAGGGCGTTCAGAAAGGCCCGGGTGAAGTAGCTGCTGTTGACGGGGGTGGCCAGATTGCCGACGCAGGGGTCGGCCACGGGGGTCACGGTCATGGAAGGGAAGGCGGATCGGGGAAGGAAGCGGCGGCGATCAGCAAGCGGCGATCAGTCGCGGGCTTCGATCACGTTGAACAGCAGGGCCATGGCCACGGCTGGGCCGAGGATTCCCACAAGGGGCACGAACACCGAGGGCATCCAGGCGGCGACGAAATCTCCAGTCATGGCACGGGCCAATAGCAACCAGGGATACTGTAAGGAGCCTGTGCCTGACAGCCTTTCGGGGGTTGAATCGGCGACATAAAAGTTCAATCCTCCAGTCACGCACCCAGAGGGCGCTCGCCCCTGCGGTTTGAACTGCACGCCTCGTTTTGGCTGCCGACCACGCCCCCTCTTCCTCGTCCATGTCCGGATCCCTGCTCGCCGCCGTCGCCGCCCTGTTCAGCCTCGGGCTGTGGCTGGCCACCCGCCGCCGGCCGGCGCCGAGGCTGGTGGCTCCCTCCACTGCTTTCCCCGACCCAGTGGAGGCCCTCAACCGTCCCCAACTCGCGCTGCTGCATCCTGCGCCCGTTCCCCATCAGCTCCACCCCCTGTCGATTGGGCAGCCCGCACCGCTGGCCCCCCTGCCCCGGGCGGGGGACGCCCGCCAGCGTCAGCTGCTGCTGAGCAGGCTGGGGGCGCTGATGGCAGGGGACCGATCCCAGCGGCTGGCAGCCATCCAGCAGGCCCATCGCTGGGGTGAGCGTGCTGTCCTGCCGCTGCTGCGCAGAGGCCTGCGCGACGTGGACCCGGCGGTGTGCGCTGCGGCGGCCCAGGCGATCGAGCGCTACCGCGGCCGCATCGAGGCTGTCCCAGTTGCGGCGCCGATCCCTCAGGTCCCGCTGCCCCGCAACGTGGCTCGCACGCGGTAGATCGGCCGGCCCTGGCTTTCGTGGTAAGTGCGCATCTGCAGTTCCGCCAGCAGGCCGAAGCAGAACAGCTGGATGCCGGCCAGGAAGCTGATCAGAGCCAGCAGCAGCAGTGGCCGATCGCCGATCTCCACCCCGAACACCAGCTTCTCAAGCACCAGCCAGAGGCTCACCAGCAGCCCCAGTCCCATGCCCACGAGGCCACCGAAGCCGAACACGTGCATGGGCCGGGTCAAGAATCGCTTCATGAACCACACCGTGAGCAGATCCATCAGCACCCGGAAGGTGCGGTCGATGCCGTAGTTGCTGTGTCCGAAACGGCGTGGGTGGTGGTTCACCTTCACTTCGGTGATCCTGGCCCCCTCGATGAAGGCGAGCGCCGGCAGGAAGCGATGCAGCTCGCCGTAGAGGTTGAGGTCGTCCACCACTTCGCGCCGATAGGCCTTGAGGGAGCAGCCGTAATCGTGCAGCCGCACACCTGTGACCCGGGCAATCAGGCGGTTGGCGATGCGGCTGGGCAGCAGGCGGCTCATGGCAGCGTCCTGGCGCTGGTGGCGCCAGCCGCTCACCAGGTCGTAGCCCTCTCCCAGCCTCTCCAGCAGCAGGGGGATGTCGGCCGGGTCGTTCTGCAGGTCGCCATCGAGGGTGATGATCACGGCGCCGCGGCTGGCATCGAACCCCGCCGCCATCGCGGCGGTCTGCCCGTAGTTGCGCCGCAGCAGGACCGCCACCAATTCCGGCACCCTGCTCCTCAGCCGCTCCAGCACCTTGGCGGTGCCGTCGCGCGAGCCGTCGTCGACCAACACCAGCTCGAAGCTCAGTTCCAGCGGCCGCAGGACCGTCACCAGCTGGTCCACCAGCAGTGTCAGCCCTTCGGCTTCGTTGAACAGGGGCACCACCACCGAGAGGTCGGGTGGCAGCTCACGGGCCTGCTCGGCGGCGCGAGCGCCACGTGGATGACCCGCCGGATCGGTCGTGTGATTCATCCCAGGCGCCTGGCGTGCTGCAACGGGCTGGCTGTGAACCTAGGCGGGCAGCGGGCTGCCGTCATGGCAGCGCATCACCCGGCCAGCGCCCCGCAGCTCCCGCCGGTAGTGGGTCGCCACCGGATCGGCATTGTGGGGGCAGAGATCGTCGATGCCCAGCCCGTTGCGGCCGTGCTCACGCCCTGAGCTGTGCAGGTAGTGCCCGTTGCCCAGGTGCAGGCCCACGTGGGTGCAGCGTCCCGGCGTGCCGAAGAAGATCAGGTCCCCCGGTCGCAGCAGCTGGGTCACCCCGGGCTGCACGGCCACCGGCTGACAGAAGCGCTCCTGCAGGTAGGCATCCCGTGGCAGCCAGATGCCGGCGCTGGCGAAGGCTGTCTGCACCAGACCGGAGCAGTCGTAGTCGGGGCCCAGGCATCCGCCCCAGAGGTAGGTGTTGCGCCTGGCCAGGGCCGCCTGGGCGAAGGCCAGCACCGCCGGCAGCCGCCGGGCGATGGCGCTGCGATCGAGCAGCCGCGCACGGGGACGTGCTGCTGCCACGGCTACCCCCAGCAGCTGTTCGGGGGCGATCCAGCCGGGATAGCCATCCTCCAGCAGCCGCACGCGCAGCCGGCCCCTCACCGGTTCTCCAAGCACCTCCAGTACCCGCCCCGCTGCCGCCTGGGTGGCCAGGGCCGCCCCCTGCGGCCGGCCGTGCAGATCGCGAGCCTGTTCCAGCCGCCAGCGGCTGCCCGGCCGCAGCAGCTCCGGCGCTGCGGTGGTGCCCACCGGTGCCCAGCCATCGGCCATGCCTAATCTCGCTCCACTGGTTGCCGGCAGTGATGGCGTTCTACAGCCCCGATCCGGCCATGGACCAGATCCTGGGCGATCTGGTGCGGGCTCTGGAGCTGGAGGGTCGTCCAGGGCTGGCGCAACAGCTCTCGATCACCTGGCTGCGCTTTGAGCAGTCCCAGCTGGGACTGGCTGCCGATGCCGATCCCCGTCGCTACTGGGCGCAACGCCCCGCCGGTGCCTGCTGGGAGGGGGGCCGCCAGCGCTATCCCGCCAGCGTGGTGAAGCTGGTCTATCTGGTGGCTGCGGAGGCCTGGGTGCAGGGAGGGTTGCTGGTGGACGGGCCGGAGCTCCGACGGGCCCTGGCAGCCATGATCCAGCACTCCAGCAACGATGCCACCGGCCTGGTGCTGGATCTGCTCACCGGCACCACCAGTGGTCCTGACCTGGCGCCAGGGGCATGGACGGCCTGGCGGGAGCAGCGCCAGCTGGTCAACCGCTGGCTCGTGGGTCTGGGCTGGCCTGAGCTGGATGGGGTGAATGCCTGTCAGAAAACCTGGGGGGATGGTCCCTATGGACGGGAGCGGCGCTTCTATGGCGAGCAGCTGGAGAACCGCAACCGGCTCAGCACCGATGCCACTGCTCGGATGTTGCTGGCCGTGATGGCTTCGGCGCTGGTGTCGCCGCCGGCGGGAGGACGCATGCGAGGGCTGCTGGAGCGCAGTCTGGATCCGGCCGAGCGGGCCGCCGATCCCGAGAACCAGGTGGATGGTTTTCTGGGCGAGGGGCTGCCCCCTGGAGCCCGGCTGTGGAGCAAGGCGGGCTGGATGAGTCAGGCGCGCCACGATGCTGCCTACGTGGAGTGTGATGGCCACTCCCCGATGCTGCTGGTGGTATTCAGCGAAGGCCAGAACAATGCCTCCGACACCTCGTTGCTGCCGGAAATCGCCCGTCGATTGCTGGTGGCCTGAACGGAGGCAGGGGCGCAACCCGTGCAAACGGAGTCGAATCAGCTACCGGTGATTTGCACCGTTGGTTTCAACGGCTTGGATTCAACGGAGAGGGAGGGATTCGAACCCTCGACAGAAGTTGCCTCCTGTAACTCCTTAGCAGGGAGCCGCTTTCAACCACTCAGCCACCTCTCCAGCGGCCCTGTGAGCTTATCAGTGCGGGGCCCCCGTGGCGGCCTCAGGGTCTGCCTGGCCGGCTTGGCTGCCGGCCGCCAGCCGCGGCAGCCGGTGCTTGAACCCGCAGAGGATCTCCCAGGGGATGGTGCCGCAGCGCTCGCTCCAGGCCTGGGGCCGGATCTCCTGATCCCCGTCGCGGCCCAGCAGGGTCACCACCGACCCCACCTCCAGCGCCGGGCAGTCGGTGGCATCGAGCACCAGCTGGTCCATGGTGATGGCACCCACCTGGGGCAGGTGCTGGCCGTCGAACAGCACCGTCAGCTGATTCGAGAGCAGCCGCGGCACGCCGTCGGCGTAGCCGATCCCTACCACGGCCAGGCGGCTGGGCCGCTGGGTGCGGAAGCGGTGGCCGTAGCTCACACCCACCCCCGGGCCCACGTCGCGCAGCAGGCTGACCCGGGCACAGAGCCGCAGGGCTGGCCGCAGCGGCACGGTGCCGGCGAGGTGGCTGGCCGGGCTTTGGCCGTAGAGGGCCAGGCCCACCCGTACCTGGTCGTAGTGCAGGGCCCGATCCCGCAGGGTGCCGGCGGAATTGGCCAGATGGCGGCAGCCTGGATCCAGGCCCTGCTGGCGCAGGCTTGCCAGCACCGCCTCAAAGCTACGCTGTTGTTCAGCGGTGAGGCCATCGTCCTGCTCCGGCTCGGCGTCGGCGCTGGCCAGGTGCGAATACACCCCGGCGAGCTCGACAGCGTCGAGCTCGCGGATGGCCCCTACGAGCCTGGGCCCTTCCTGCCAATCGGCACCCAGGCGGGCCATGCCGGTGTCGAGCTTCAGCTGCACGGCCATGGGGCGACCGGTCCCGCTGGCCAGGTTCTGGCAGAGCAGGGCCTCGCGCATGCCGCTCACCGTGGGCGTCAGCTGCCAGCGCAGGCAGCTGCGCAGTTCCTCGGCCTGGCTGAGGTTGCCCAGCACCAGCACGGGTGCCTGGATGCCCGCCTGGCGCAGCTGGATCCCCTCGGCCAGCGTGGCTACACCGAGACTGCGGGCGCCGCCGGCGAGGGCCGCCCGGGCCACCGGCACGGCCCCGTGCCCGTAGCCATCGGCCTTGACCACCGCCATCAGGCTGCAGCCGGGGCTCAGATGGCTCAGCAGCTGGCTGGCGTTGTGGTGGATCGCCCCAGCGTCCACCTCCACCCAGGCCCGGTGTCGTTCCAGCCCCAGCGGAGCTGCGGCGCTGGGAGCGGTGTCCCAGCCAGGGTTGGTGGCCTGGGTCACGGTTTCAATCCCAGATTCCCCTAGCATGCCGGTTACCACGGGGTCTGGGATGGGCACCGTTCTGGTTCTGAATGCGTCCTATGAGCCGCTGAACATCACCACTTGGCGCCGCGCCATGGTGATGCTGCTCAAGGGCAAGGCCGAAGGCCTGGAGCACGACCCAACCCGGCAGCTTCGTGACGATACCTGGTTGCCCACGGTGATCCGCTTGCGGCAGTTCGTGCGGGTGCCCTACCGGGAGATGCCGCTCACCCGGCGCAACCTCTTTCAGCGCGACGGTCATCGTTGCCAGTACTGCGGCTGCACCGGCCAGCAGCTCTCGATTGACCATGTGGTGCCCCGCAGCCGCGGCGGCAGTGACAGCTGGGAGAACGTGACCACGGCCTGCCTGCCCTGCAACGTGCGCAAGGGCAATCGCACGCCCCGCGAGGCAGGCATGCCCCTGGCGCGCAAACCCCACCGTCCCCTCAGCGGGCTCAGCTTTGAGGCCAGTCGCCAGATCCGCTCAGGCCGCTACCGTGAGTGGGCTAAATACGTGATCGGCCTGGAGGGCCACGACGACGGCTCCGCGTTGGAGCGGGCAGCCTGATGGGCACCGGTCTGATCGGCACCGGTGTTCAGGTGCTGCCAGTGGCCCGGGCCGCCAGTTCCTCCAGCTGACGGCTCTGGTCGGCGGCGATGCAGGCCGCCACCACATCGGCCAGCTGGCCATTGAGCACCGGCTCAAGGGAAAAGTTGCGGCCCAGCCGGTGGTCGGTCACCCGATTGTCCTTGTAGTTGTAGGTGCGGATCTTCTCGCTGCGGTCGCCTGTGCCCACCTGGGCCAGCCGGGCTGACCGTTCCTGGGCATTGGCCGCCGCCAGCTCCCGCTCGTAGAGCTTGGCCCGCAGGATCTCCATGGCCCGCTCGCGGTTTTGGAGCTGTGAGCGTTCCTGGGTGCAGAACACCCGGATGCCGGTGGGCTTGTGGAGCAGGTCGACCGCTGTCTCCACCTTGTTCACGTTCTGGCCGCCGGCACCGCCGGAGCGGGCAGTGCTGATCTCCAGATCACCGGGATCGATCTGCACCTCCACCGGATCGGCCTCGGGCATCACCGCCACCGTGGCGGTGGATGTATGCACTCGGCCCTGGCTCTCGGTGGCCGGCACCCGTTGCACCCGGTGCACGCCTGCCTCGAACTTCAACTGGCTGAACACCCCCTCGCCGCGGATCGCCAGGATCAGTTCCTTGTAGCCGCCCAGTTCGGCCTCCGAAGCACTCACGGGCTCGACCCGCCAGCCCACGCCCTGGGCATAGCGCTCGTACATGCGGGCCAGGTCACCGGCCCAGATCGCGGCTTCGTCGCCGCCGGCGCCGGCCCGGATCTCCAGCATCACGCTGCGCTCGTCACGAGGATCGCGGGGCAGCAGGGCGATGGTGAGTCTGTGTTCAAGAGCGCTGATGGCTTCGGCCAGCCGCGCCAGCTCTTCGCTGGCCAGCTCCTCCATGCCGGTGTCGCCACGGGCTTCCTTCAGCAGCTCCCGCGCCTGGCGCTGCTCATGCTGCAGCTGCAGCAGCTGGTGCCGGTCATGCACCAGCGGTTCAAGCCGGGCCCGCTCCCTGGCCAGGCTCTGCAGCTGGGTCGGGTCTGCGGCCACGGCGGGATCCGCCAGCTGACGCTCCAGGGTCTCGAAGGTGCGCTCGGCGGTGAGCAGCCGGTCATGCAGAAGGGAAGGATCCATCGCGCTTCAGAGATTCAGCCGCGGCAGGCCAAATAGAACAAGACCGGATGCCCGAGAGCATCCGGCCTTGAGCTGCCCGTAGGCAGGGGGTGGACTCAGGCCTTGGTGGCCTCGTCCTGCTTGGCGGCGTCCTTCTTGCCAGCTGCGGAATCGGCACCACCCATGCCGTACTTGCGCATGAAGCGGTCGACGCGGCCCTCGGTGTCGAGGATCTTCTGGGTGCCAGTGTAAAAGGGATGGTTGCCGCTCCACACGTCGACGTGGATCTCGGCTTGGGTGGAGCCGGTGGTCATCACCACCTCTCCGTTGCAGATCACCTTGGCGTCGGGGTACCAGGTGGGATGGATGTCGGCCTTGGGCATGATCAGCGCTTGGAGAACTGGGGAGCTTTGCGGGCTTTCTTGAGGCCGTACTTGCGGCGTTCCTTGGCGCGGGGGTCGCGGCTGAGGTGGCCTTCGGTCTTGAGGGGCTTGCGGTTCTCACCGGAAAGCTCACAGAGGGCACGGGCTGCGCCCTGTTTGATGGCGTCAGCCTGGCCGGTGAGGCCACCGCCACGCACGTTCACCAGCAGGTCGTACTCGTTGGCCAGCCCCAGGGTGTTGAGGGGAGCCTTCACCGCCGCCAGATAGACGGGGTTGTAGTTGAGGTAGTTGTCCCCAGGACGGCCGTTGATGGTCACCGAACCGGAGCCCGGAACCAGGCGGACGCGGGCAACAGCGGTCTTGCGACGACCGGTGCCCCAGTAGACGACTTTGGTGGTGCTCATTGGGCAGCAGCGGCGGGATCGAGGGCGAGAGCCTGGGGCTTCTGGGCAGCGTGGGGGTGCTCAGCACCCTTGTAGACCTTCAGCTTGCGGAACAGCTGGCGTCCAAGGGCGTTGTGAGGGAGCATGCCCTTGATGGCCTTCTCCACGATGCGCTCGGGGATGCGGGCCTGGAGGTGGGCAAAGGTCTCGGTCTTCATGCCCCCGGGGCGACCGGAGTGGCGGCGATAGAGCTTCTGGGTGGGCTTGTTGCCGCTCACACGGATCTTGTCCGCATTGATCACGATGACAAAGTCACCGGTGTCGAGGTGGGGGGTGTAGGTGGGCTTGTTCTTGCCACGCAACACCGAGGCCACCTCGCTGGCCAGGCGGCCGAGGGTCTGATTCTCCGCGTCCACCAGGTACCACTGGCGGTCGAGGGAATCGGTGGAGGGCAGGGGAGTCTTGTTCATATCGCCTGGTCAGGCACCGGCAGGCCGTAAGGGGCTGGGCTGGTGGTCGAGGTCGCGGAAGGATCCGCATTCAAACGACCTTACCGCTTGGCCTGTTAACCGCCTGGACGGTTGGGCTCGGCGGCACGGGGGGCGGCGGATCGCTGATCTTCAGCTGAAACCGCGGTTGGCAATCATACCAGGCAGCTTTTGGAAAGGGATCCACGGGATAGCCCACCCGCAGCAGGCACAGGCCCTGCGGCGGTGCCGCCTCCTTCACCTCCTCGCGCCTGGCCTGGCGCCAGCGCCGCTCAAAGGCTCCCAGCTCCAGCCGTCCTTCGGCCAGGGCCACCAGCTGCCCCATCACCAGCCGCACCATGCCGTAGAGGAAGCCGCTGGCCTGCAGTTCCACCGTGATCAGATCCGCCTGGCGCTCCACCAACACCTCCTGCAGGGTGGTGCGCCCATGGGCGCGCCGGCTGCCGGCCCGCTGGAAGGCGCTGAAGTCGTGCTCGCCGAGCATGTCCTCCAGGGCCCGGCGCATCAGCGCTTCGTCGAGCCGTGCCTGATAGCGGTGCCAGCTCCAGGGGGCCAGAAACAGGTTGGGGATCCGTCCGTTGTAAAGGGTGTAGCGGTAGCGCCGGTAGCTGGCGCCATAACAGGCGTGCCAGTCGCCTGTCACAGCGGCGGCCGCGCACACCCGGACGCTGGCCGGCAGGCGGCCGTTGAGGGCCTTGGGCCAGCGGGCCGCCGGTATCGGACTGGCGGTATCGAAGTGCACCACCTGGCCGGCGGCATGCACGCCGGTGTCGGTCCGCCCGGCAGCGCTGCAGCGGGCCGGACCCGCTGGGTCCAGGGCGGCGATCGCCTCTTCGAGGCAGGCCTGCACGCTGGGGGCGTTCTGTTGCCGTTGCCAGCCGTTGAAGGCGCTGCCGTCGTATTGAACACAAAGGGCGAGGCGCCGCAGGGGCACCTCGCCGCAGGTGGTCGGATCCAGTGATCTGGCCGGCAGCTCAGACGAGCTCGATGATGGCCATCTCGGCGTTGTCGCCACGGCGGGGAACGGTGCGGATGATGCGCGTGTAACCACCGCTGCGATCGCCATAGCGTTCCTGCGCCTTGTCGAACAGGGCGTGGACCAGCTGCTTGTCGTAGATGTAGCCGATGGCGCGGCGGCGGGCGGCCAGGGAGCCGTCCTTGGCCAGGCTGATCATGCGCTCAGCCTCATCACGGAGGGCCTTGGCCCGGGCTTTGGTGGTGGTGACCCGACCCTCTCGGATCAACTGGGTGGCCAGGCCACGCAGCATCGCTTTGCGTTGGTCAGCGGGGCGTCCCAGCTGGGGAACTCGGCATTGGTGGCGCATGGTCTTGGTGCTCCGGGGGATGAACGACGGAAGGTTGAGAAGGGCCGCCGATCAGGCGCTGGTGCGGCTCTGGGGCAGGGTGATGCCGATGCGCTCGAGCGCTTCGATCACCTCATCGGCTGACTTGGAGCCGAAGTTCTTGATCTCCAGCAGATCTTCGTAACTGAAGCCCATCAGGTCGCTCACGGAGTTGACCTGGGCGCGCTTCAGACAGTTGTAGGCCCG
>JBEDAU010000076.1:0-5501 GCA_041177605.1 Cyanobacteriota bacterium
CTTCGCCGAGGCCTTCGGGCTTTGGGACAGGGCCTCTCCCAGCAGTTCCTGCAAGCGGCTGCTGGTGATCGGACGCTCCAGGCGCCCCTGTCTGGCCAGCGAGAGGGTGCCGGTTTCTTCCGACACCACGATGCAGAGGCAGCGATCGAAGCGCTCGGTGATGCCCAGGGCCGCCAGGTGGCGCGTGCCATAGCGGTTCAGCCCCTGGCGGGAGAGGGGAAGGATCACGCCGGCCGAGAGGATGCGGTTGCCCTTCACCAGCACGGCGCCGTCGTGCAGCGGTGTATCCACCGCGAACAGGTTGAGCAGCAGGTCAACCGAGAGCTGCGCATCGAGGGCGATGCCGGGGTTGAGGAAGTCCTCCGGGCGCAGGTCACTGCCCAGATCCACCACGATCAGGCCGCCGCGGCGGAGTTGCGACAGCCGACCTGCCGCCTCGCTCAGCACCGCCACGGAACCGGAGGCCAGTTTGTCGGCGCGTTGATTGCCGAACAGCACGTCGAGGCGGCCGGTGCCCAGCAGCTCCATCAGCCGCCGCAGCTCCCCCTGCCAGAGGATCGCCAGGGCCAGGCTGCAGGCCAGCACCAGGGCGTCGACCAGCTTGGTGGTGAGCGGCAGATTGGCGTAGCGCTGCACGAACCAGGCCAGCGCCACCAGCAGCAGGTAGCCGCGCAGCAGCCAGAGGGTGCGGGCCTCGCTCACCCGGCCCAGCACCACCACCCCCAGGGCCGTGGCAAAGAGCAGATCAAGCACCAGGCGGACGTCGAGCAGGCGAAGCCAAGGATCCAGCCACGGCGCGCTCAACTCTGCCCCTAACCCTGGGACTCAGGGTACCGGCTGGAGGCGGCTGGGCAGCACGTCGTAGCGCAGTAGGTCTTCCGGCTGTTCACGGCGCTGCACCAGATCGGCCAGGCCGTCGTGCACCAGCACGGCGGCGGGCCGGGGGATGCGGTTGTAGTTGGAGCTCATCGAGGCGTTGTAGGCCCCGGTGGCCAGCACCGCCAGGATGTCGCCGCTGGTGGCCGGCGGCAGCAGCACGTCCTTGAGCAGCACATCGCCGGACTCACAGTGCTTGCCCGCCACGGTGACCGTCTCGGTGGCCTCGGCCGCAGGCCGATCGGCCAGCACCGCCGTGTACTGGGATTGATAGGTGATCGGGCGGGGGTTGTCGCTCATCCCCCCATCCACCGACAGGTAGGTGCGCAGGCCGGGGATTTCCTTGCGGCTGCCGATTTCATAGAGCGTGACGCCGGCGGTGGCCACCAGGGATCGGCCGGGCTCGCACAGCAGGCGCGGCAGCTCCAGGCCCCGCTCCCGGCAGGCGCCCGCCACCGCCTCGGCCACGGCGGCCACCCACTGCTGAATCGACGGCGGATCGTCGCCGGCGACATAGCGAATGCCCAGGCCACCCCCCACGTTCAGGTCGGTCACCGGGTGCCCCAGGGCCCGGGCCCGCTGCAGGGCGTCAGCCAGCACCCCGGCCAGGTCGCGGTGGGGCTGGAGCTCGAAGATCTGGGAGCCGATATGGGCGTGCAGACCCGTAAGCCGCGCCCAGCTGCAGCCAGCCAGGTGCTGCAGCACCGCCTCCAGCTGGTCGGGGTCGAAGCCGAACTTGCTGTCGAGGTGGCCGGTGCGGATGTACTCGTGGGTGTGGCACTCGATGCCCGGCGTGAAGCGGAGCATCAGACGCACCGGCTCGGAGAATCCGGGCGCCAGGTCGGCCAGCAGCTCCAGGTCACGCCAGTTGTCGATCACCACGGTCACGCCGCGGCCGGCCGCCAGGGCCAGTTCCTCGCGGCTCTTGTTGTTGCCGTGCAGCACGATTCGCTCCGCCGGCATGCCGCCCTGCAGGGCCGTGAGCAGCTCACCGGCACTCACCGCATCCAGCCCCAGACCCTCGGAGGCCACCAGGGCGGTGAGGGCCAGGGAGCTGTTGGCCTTGGAGGCATAGAGCGCCAGGGAGGGCCCGGGGTAATGGGCGGCGAGGGCCTCCACGTAGGCCCGGCAGGTGGCACGCAGGGTGGCCTCATCGAGCACATAGAGGGGTGTGCCGAAGGTGCGGGCCAGATCGCTGAGCGCGCAGCCGCCCACCATCAAGCGCCCCTCGGCGTCGAGCCCGGCACTGACCGGGGCGAGGTTGCGGTTGGGGCTGGCACTGTCGCAGCCGGGTTCGAACGCCGTGGCGAGCCGGCCGGGCCCCGGGGAGATCACCATGGCGCTGCGTGGCGGAGGTTGAAATGGAGCGTTGCAATCTAGGCAGCGGCTCAGGCCGCTCCGGCCGGCAGGAGCTGCGGGCCCTGGCCCCCACCGACCTGGAGGCCTGCCTTGAGCTGGACCGCCACGGCCTAGACGGGCTCTGGAGCCGGGACCAATGGGTCACCGAGCTGGCCGATCCCCGCCGACCGGGGCTGGGGATCTGGCTCGACGACAGCCTGGTGGCGATGGCCTGCGGCTGGCTGGTGGTCGACGAGCTGCACATCACCCTGGTGGCGGTGGCTCCGGACCGGCGGCGCCTGGGCCTGGGGCGGCAGGTGCTGGCGGCCCTGCTGGCGAGTGGGCAGCGACAGGGGGCACGCCACGCCACCCTCGAGGTGGCCGCCGCCAACCAGGCGGCCTGCGCCCTGTACCGAGGCGCGGGCTTCCAGGAAGCGGGGCGGCGTCGCGGTTACTACCGCAACGGTGACGATGCCCTGATCCAATGGTTACGGCTGGGGGACGAGGAGAGCGAATCCGGCGGCAGCCATGGCGGTGCGGAGACGGCACGGGAAGCGAGCCATGAGCAGTGCGGATAACCGGCTTTTCTTATCGTCTGAACCGACCAAACTTATCGCGTTCAACAATAGTTGAAGCACGGCTAACGCCTTGCGGGGCAGCACTTGTGCCGGGGTCATGCCGCAGGCCACACCGCATCGCCCAACCCTGATAGCTTGGTTGCACTTGCTGAAGGCCCCGCCCCATGTTCGAGCGGTTTACCGAGAAGGCCATCAAGGTGATCATGCTGGCCCAGGAAGAGGCCCGCCGCCTGGGTCACAACTTTGTGGGCACCGAACAGATCCTGCTGGGGCTGATCGGGGAGGGTACCGGCGTGGCGGCCAAAGTGCTGAAGTCGATGGGGGTCAACCTCAAGGACGCCCGGGTCGAGGTGGAGAAGATCATTGGCCGGGGCTCGGGGTTCGTGGCCGTGGAAATCCCCTTCACCCCGCGGGCCAAACGCGTGCTGGAGCTCTCCCTGGAGGAGGCCCGCCAGCTCGGCCATAACTACATCGGCACCGAGCACCTGCTGCTGGGCCTGATCCGCGAGGGCGAGGGCGTGGCCGCCCGGGTGCTGGAGAACCTCGGCGTTGACCTGGCCAAGGTGCGCACCCAGGTGATCCGCATGCTCGGCGAGACCGCCGAGGTGGCGGCCGGTGGCGGCGGCAAGGGCTCCACCAAGACCCCCACCCTCGACGAGTTCGGCAGCAACCTCACCCAGCAGGCGGCCGACGGCAAGCTCGACCCGGTGGTGGGTCGCCAGCAGGAGATCGAGCGGGTGATCCAGATCCTGGGTCGCCGCACCAAGAACAACCCGGTGCTGATCGGCGAGCCCGGCGTGGGCAAGACCGCCATCGCCGAGGGGCTGGCGCAGCGCATCAACGCCGGCGATGTGCCCGACATCCTGGAAGACAAGCGTGTTCTCACCCTCGATATCGGCCTGCTGGTGGCCGGCACCAAGTACCGCGGTGAGTTCGAGGAGCGCCTCAAGAAGATCATGGAGGAGATCCGGGGCGCGGGCAACGTGATCCTGGTGATCGACGAGGTGCACACCCTGATCGGCGCCGGCGCCGCCGAGGGCGCCATCGATGCGGCCAACATTCTCAAACCGGCCCTGGCCCGCGGCGAACTGCAGTGCATCGGCGCCACCACCCTCGACGAGTACCGCAAGCACATCGAGCGCGACGCTGCCCTTGAGCGCCGTTTCCAGCCGGTGATGGTGGGCGAGCCCTCGGTGGAAGACACCATCGAGATCCTGCGCGGCCTCAAGGACCGCTACGAGGAGCACCACCGCCTCAAGATCGCCGATGAGGCCCTGGTGGCCGCCGCCACCCTGGGCGATCGCTACATCTCCGATCGCTTCCTGCCCGACAAGGCGATCGACCTGATTGACGAGGCCGGCAGCCGGGTGCGGCTGATGAACTCCAAGCTGCCGCCGGCGGCCAAGGAGATCGACAAGCAGCTGCGCGAGGTGCAGAAACAGAAGGAGGAGGCCGTGCGCGAGCAGGACTTCACCAAGGCCGGCGAACTGCGCGACAAGGAAGTGGAACTGCGTGAGCAGATCCGCTCGATCCTGCAGGCCCGCAAGGATGAGCAGGCCACCGAACAGCCCAGCGGCGAGGCCGCCGAACCGGCACCCCTGGCCGAGACCGCTCCGGTGGCCGTTGAGGCGGAGGCGGAACGCAGCCCGATGGTGACCGAGGAGGACATTGCCCACATCGTGGCCTCCTGGACCGGCGTGCCGGTGCAGAAGCTCACCGAGAGCGAGTCGGCCAAGTTGCTCAACATGGAGGAGACCCTCCACCAGCGCCTGATCGGCCAGGACGAGGCGGTGAAGGCCGTCTCCCGCGCCATCCGCCGCGCCCGGGTAGGCCTCAAGAACCCCAACCGCCCGATCGCCAGCTTCATCTTCTCCGGCCCCACCGGTGTCGGCAAGACCGAGCTGACCAAGGCCCTGGCCACCTACTTCTTCGGCAGTGAAGAGGCGATGATCCGCCTCGACATGTCGGAGTTCATGGAGCGCCACACCGTCAGCAAGCTGATCGGTTCGCCTCCGGGTTACGTCGGCTTCAACGAGGGTGGTCAGCTCACCGAAGCTGTGCGCCGTCGTCCCTACACCGTGGTGCTGTTCGATGAGATCGAGAAGGCACACCCGGATGTGTTCAACCTGCTGCTGCAGCTCCTGGAGGACGGTCGCCTGACCGATTCCAAGGGCCGTACGGTGGACTTCAAGAACACCCTGATCATCATGACCTCGAACATCGGTTCGAAGGTGATTGAGAAGGGTGGCGGCGGCCTCGGCTTCGAGTTCTCCGGTGCTGATGCGGAAGAGACCAATTACAACCGCATCCGTTCGCTGGTGAACGAAGAGCTGAAGCAGTATTTCCGCCCTGAGTTCCTCAACCGTTTGGACGAGATCATCGTCTTCCGTCAACTCAGCCGCGATGAGGTGAAGGAGATCGCCGAGATCATGCTCAAGGAGGTCTTCAGCCGCATGGAGGAGAAGGGCATCCATCTCTCTGTCACCGACGGCTTCAAGGAGCGATTGGTGGAAGAGGGCTACAACCCCAGCTACGGCGCTCGCCCGCTGCGTCGTGCCGTGATGCGCCTGCTCGAGGATTCCCTCGCGGAAGAGTTCCTTTCCGGCCGCATCGGCGAAGGCGACTCCGCCGTTGTCGATGTGGACGACAACAAACAGGTTGTCATCCGTAAGCAGGGCAGCGAAGCCGCAATGCCGGCACTGGCAGGAG
>JBEDAU010000077.1:0-3976 GCA_041177605.1 Cyanobacteriota bacterium
CCCCCTGCGCCGACCGCAGCCCCCCTGGTCCCTGGTGGTGATGCCACCGCGGCCTTTCGGGCTGCCTATGAGAACCGCTACACCTGGGAGCCGGGCTTCGGCGGCTACCGCGGCCGCTGCATCTGGGAACAGCCCGGCAGCGGCGGCGAGCCCGACAGGCGCCTGGAGGGCACCTTTGTGGTGGGGGCTGACCTCAAGGCCCAGGTGGAGGGCATTGCCGATGAAGAGGTGCACAAGGCGATGGCCTCCCAGCTCTGGGAGGTGGCCATCCACCGCGTGCGCCGCAGCTTCGAGCAGACCCACGGCGAGAACAGCTTCACCGCCGGTGACACCGACGCCGTGGGGATGGAAGTGCTCGTGGGCGGCAAGAACGCGGGAGACCGTTACCGCATCAAGGACAGCGTGGTGACGATGGTGCACCGCCACATCCACGGCGTTGTGGTGTCGATCTACACGGAGAGCGTGACCGACACTGGCAGCGGCTACCTGAGCAGGAGCTACACCAGCCAGTACACCGACCCGGCCACTGGGGCTCCCAGAGGCGGGCAGAGCCGGTTCACCGACAGCTTCGTGCCGCTCACCGACGCGGGCCCCTGGGTGCTGCGGGAGCGGGTGGTGGAGACCGCCGCCTGCGGTGAGACCCCCGCAGGCCGACAGGTGTTCCGCTTCGAGGATCTCGAGCCGCTGCAGGCCTAGGGCCTAGGGGAGCGGGGCGATGGACTTGAGCTTCTCGTTGAGTTGCATGGCCATCGCCTGGCGTCCCACGGCAAGCACCTTGAGGGTGTCTTCATGCATGCGCAACTGCGAATCGGCCACCTGCATGCCACGCACCAGATCCTTCAGCTCATCAGGCAGGGAGTTGAGGTCGTAGCGCTTGCCCTCAAAGGTGAGCACAGGCGGCTGGTTCGGCTGATCAGACGTCTCCACAGGGTCGGGTCGAGGGGTCGCCGCTCAGGATACGGGCGGCTCCGGCGCTGGACGCTTGAACACAAACATGAGCAACGGGCCGACCTGGGTGGTCTCGCAGAGGTCCCAGCCCTCCTTGCCAAGAGCATTGAGAAAGAACTGCAACTGCTCGGCGGGATGGCGGGGGCTGGTCCTGGCCTCGGTGTACTGCTGGGGGAATTCCTGGGCCAGGAATTCGGGGCTCAGCGCGCCACCCAAGCGCTGGCTGTCCGTCTGGGGCGAGGGCGGCGCCGGTGGGTTCCCCTCCTCCACATTGATGTGAACAACGCGATACTCCCAGGCCATCAGGTCTCAAGAGCAATGAACTGGCGCTCACACAGCTCTCGGTAGCGCCCACCGGCAGCCAGCAGGTCGTGGTGGCGTCCGCGCTCCACGATGCGGCCGTGATCCAGCACCACGATCAGGTCTGCTTGCTGCACCGTAGCCAGGCGGTGGGCGATCACCACGACCGTGCGGCCGGCCATCGCCTGCTCAAGTCCACGCTGCACCGCCGCCTCGGCCTCCGCGTCCAGGGCGCTGGTGGCCTCATCCAGCAGCAGGATCGCCGGATCACCCAGCACCGCCCGAGCGATGGCCAGGCGCTGGAGCTGGCCTCCCGAGAGGTTGCTGCCGCGCTCCTCCAGCCGGGTGGCGTACCCCTGGGGCAGGGCCTCGATGAAGGCGGAGGCGTTGGCCAGCTCGGCCGCCCGCGCAATCTGGGCCTCGGTGGCGGGGCGCCCGAAGGCGATCGCCTCCGCCACCGTGCCACTGAACACGGCGGCACGCTGGGGCACCAGGGCCATGGCCTGGCGCAGCTCCCGCGCCCGCAGACCCGCCAGGTCATGGCCATCGAGCAGGATCCTGCCCCGCAAGGCAGTGTGGAAACGCAGCAACAGGGAAAACAGCGTGCTCTTGCCGGCCCCCGATGGCCCCACCAACGCCACCAGCTGACCTGGCTGGATCAGCAGATCCAGCTGGTGCAGCACCGGCATGGCCGGGTCGTAGCCGAACCACACACCCTCCAGGCGCAACTCGCCCCGCACCGCCCCCAGGGGGCGGGCGTCTGGCCGATCCGGCTGCTCCACCGGCTCGGCCTCGATCGCCCGCAGGCGCCGCAGGGAGGCCTGGCCCTGTTGGAACTCATTGAAGTTGGTGGTGAGGTGGCTGATCGGGTCGATCAGCATCAGCAGGGCCGCCACGAAGCTGCTGAAGCCCTGGGCATTCATGCCACCGGCCTGGATGCGCCAGGCGCCGAGCAGCAGCACGGTGAGAATGCCAGCCGCCTCCAAAAACCCCACCACCGGATGTTGCAGGGCCAGCAGCCTGAGGGTGCGGTAGCGGGCCTGCCGGTGCTGGGCGATCTCCTGGTTGAAGCGCTCCTGCAGCCAGGGCTCGGCGGCAAAGGCGCGCACCAGCGGCAATCCGCTGATCGCCTCGGCCAACAGGGAGGCCAGCTCACTGACCCGCTGCTGGCTCTGCTCGGCCGCCGCCATCACCCGGGCACCGAACCCACTCACCAGCAGCCCCACCAGCGGAGCCAGCAGCAGAGTCGCCAGCGCCAGGGGCTGGTCGAGCCAGAACATGGTGCCCAGCACCACCACCAGCTGCAGCAGGCTGGGGGTGGTGTCCTGGATCGTCTTGTAGATCACCTCGCCCACCCGGTCGGCGTCCTCGGTGAGGCGGTAGGTGAGATCCCCGGCCGAGAGTTTCTGCAGCGACGCGAAGTCGAGGCGCTGCAGCCGGGCGAACAGGTCACTGCGCAGCGCTTCGCTGACCTTCAGGGCCGGACCTGCCAACAGGGTGTCCTGGCCGAACTGGGCCCCCTTCTGCACCAGAAACACCACCAGAGCCAGAGCAATGGTGCGCAGGGCAGCCCGGAGGTCGCCGCCCCCGATCGCCGGGATCAGCTGACCCGCCAGCCAGGCCAGCAGGGGCCAACAGGCCACATACAACAGAATGCACACTCCCCCTGCAGCCAGCCTCCGCCGGTGCGGCCTCAGCAGCGGCCAGAGTCTGCGGAAGCCGGCCGGCGAGGGTGCGAGCATGCGGCAACGCTATCGCCGACCAGCAGTCCCCCCTTGAAGCTCGACCAATTCCTCAAATTCCAGGGGCTGGCGGCCACCGGTGGCGAAGCCAAGCTGCGCATCCAGCGCGGTGATGTGCGGGTGAACGGAGCGGTGGAGACCCGTCGGGGCCGCCAGCTGGCCCTGGGCGACGCGGTGAGCATGGACGGCCGCGAGCTGCTGGTGAGCACCCTGCAGGCGGACCATTAGCGTTTGGGGCATTGCGTTTGAGGTGCTCCGGTGCGCAAGGCCGTGATCGCTGGCAACTGGAAGATGCACATGACCTGCGAGCAGACGCGGGTTTATGCAGCTGCTTTTCGCCCCTTGATTGCTGACTTGCCCGCCGATCGCCAGGTGGTGATCGCCCCGCCCTTCACCTCCATCCCCACCCTTTGCCGCCACCTGGATGGAGCGGGCGTGGCGATCGCCGGCCAGAACGTGCACTGGGAAGACCAGGGGGCCTACACCGGCATGATCTCGGCCCCGATGCTGGTGGAGCATGGCGTCAGCCACGCGATCGTGGGCCACAGTGAGCCCCGCAAGTATTACAGCGAGAGTGATGAGCAGATCAATCTGCGGGCCCGCAATGCCCAGCACCATGGCCTGATCCCGATCCTCTGTGTGGGCGAGAGCCTGGACCAGCGCGAAGCGGGGGAAACCGAACGGGTGATTCACCGCCAGATCGAGCAGGGCCTCGAAGACGTGGACCCCACCCGATTGATCGTGGCCTACGAGCCGATCTGGGCGATCGGTACCGGCAAGACCTGCGCCGCCGAGGAGGCCAACCGGATCTGCGGCCTGATCCGCGGCTGGGTCGGCAATCCCAGCGTCACCGTGCAATACGGCGGCTCGGTGAACACCGCCACCATCGATGAACTGATGTCCCAGAGCGACATCGACGGCGTGCTGGTGGGCGGGGCCTCGCTGGATCCCGAGAGCTTCGCCCGCATCGCCAACTACCGGGTGCC
>JBEDAU010000078.1:0-6956 GCA_041177605.1 Cyanobacteriota bacterium
TCGCCGTCTTGCCGACGCCGGGCTCGCCGATCAGCACCGGGTTGTTCTTGGTGCGGCGGCTGAGGATCTGGATCGTGCGGCGGATCTCCTCGTCGCGGCCGATCACCGGATCGAGCTTGCCCTCGCGGGCCGCGGCGGTGAGGTCGCGGCCGTATTTCTCCAGGGATTCGTAGGTGCCTTCGGGGTTCTGGTCGGTCACGGTCTGGGATCCACGGATGGCCTGCACGGCGTCTTTGAGCTTGGCGGCATCGGTGCCGGCCTGGGAGAGCAGCTGCTTGCCGCAGCGGTCGTCGATGGCCAGGGCCAGCAGCAGGTGCTCGATGGCGATGTAGCTGTCGCCGTAGCTCTGCTTGAGGCTGTCGGCCTGGTCGAGCACGGCATTGAGGCCCTTGCCCAGGTAGACGTTGTCGGGCGGGGAGCTCAGCGCGGGCTGGCCGGCGATGAAGGCCTCCAGCTTCTGGCTGAGGGTGCCCACATCCACGCCGGCCTTCTCGAGGATGCGGCCGGCCAGCCCCTGCTGGGCCAGCAGGGCGGCGAACAGATGCTCACTCTCGATCTGCTGCTGGCGCTTCTGCTGGGCCAGCTGCTGGGCAGCGACAACGGCGCCCCAGGCCTTTTCGGTGAACAGCTCGGCGGTGGGATGCATGGGGACCCTCCCCGGTGAATCGGTGGTGTTCTCAAGCTATGGACATCGGTTGGGGTTGGGATCCCTGCAGGCCGTACCGGATCGGGTGGTGAACCGCCCATCCCCCACCGGCAGCAGCAGCAGGGCCCGGGGGCTGCTCGCCAGGGGAGGGCGGCCGGGAGCGATCATGGGCAGCAGGGACTGTTCCACGCGCCGATGGTGCCTGCCGACTTCGTCGATCCAGCGCTGGTGGCCCGGTTGGCGGAGGCGGCGCGGGCCTTCGATGCCACCGCCAGCGACCTGGAGCGCAACTGCTGGATGGCGGTGCACCAGCACATCCATGGGGTGCTGCCGAGCGAGTACGACATCCGCGACATCGACGAGGCGCTGTTCCTGGCGGTGCTGGCCCTGCGCAGAGCCGAAACGGCTGGCGGGGTGGACGATCTGGGCTGAGCCGCCCTGGCGGAGGCCCCATTCGCTTCAACCCGGTGGCTTCAAGCCGGTCGCTGCAGATCGTCGATAC
Organism: Cyanobacteriota bacterium; assembly: GCA_041177605.1. Lineage (GTDB taxonomy): Bacteria > Cyanobacteriota > Cyanobacteriia > PCC-6307 > Cyanobiaceae > NIES-981. The sequence continues at coordinate 1,149 of JBEDAU010000078.1, forward strand.
TGTCGCAAGGGACAGGACGGGGATGCATCAGCTGCGCGAACGACACCAGTTGGTGACGATCTGGAACGCGGTCAGCGCTGATCCGCCCACGACCACCCGAGCCCTGGCCGATCGGATCGCGGCTGCGCTGCAAGCCGCAGGCATCGCGCTCGCCGCCTCCGAGATCGAACCCCTGCTGCACAGCCTGCAGCGCCATGGGCTGCCTGCCGCCGAGCAGGGAGCGCTCCTGCTCACGGTGCTGGCCGGCGATCAGCGGCTGCGCTGCGAAGCGGCCTATGGGGTGCTGCGGGCGGCCTGTCCGCAGGGCGTCAGCGTGGGGGTGCTGCAACAGCTGCTGACGGTGTTCGGGCTGAAGCCCAGCGACGCTGAGGCCATCGCCATCGCCATCGACCGCGATGGCGGCGGGGAGATCTCCCGCGACGACTTTCTGGCCTTTGTGCCGGCCGATTTCCAGCGGCACCCCCGCGGGTACCACGCCTCCCACCTGGGGCACAAGCCTGTGGCCCCATCGGCTCCCGCCAGCACCCAGGCCCCTGGAGCCGCGAGAGCCACGGCCCCCACCCCGCCGGCCACCGGCCAGGGAGTAACCGGCACGTCGCCGCTGCAGCTGCAGATCGGCCTGTTCCGCCTGGTTCAGGGCGCGGCCTACCGCAGTTTTCGGGCCAACTATTCGGCCAATTCGGAGACCCACCTGCGGGCCTACGACCTGCCCTACACGATCGAAGACTTCGCGGCCTTCGTGAACGCCGCCGTGGACCTCTATGCCGCGCTCGGGGTTGTGGAGCCGGAGGCCCGCCAGCCGCTCGAGGATCTGCGGGGTTCGGTCAATGGGGCTCTCGAGGCGCTGCATCACCGCATGCAGCACTGGCACGAGCTCCAACCGGACGAGGCGATGCGGGAGGCCGAATCCCAGCTCGACGAGGAGCTCGCCGAACTCGACCATCAGCACCAGCTGTTTGCGGGCCTGGTGGAGCTGCTGCTGGTGGCTGGCCTGCAGGGTCACGATCCCCTGCAACTGAGCAGCGACGATCTGCGCCACCACGAACTCAATCGCCTGCGGCATCGCGACGACCACCGCGAACTCAGCGCTCACCGTCACAGCGACGCCAGCAGCGTTGGCCGGCAGCAGCGCCCCTTCCTCGACACCTGGCAGCGGGTGATCGTCGATGAGCGAGACACCCGCTATGCGGGGGCGATCATGCCGACCCGCTACTGGTATGAGGAGTTCATGCCCCTGTTGCTGCGTGCCTGCTCGGTGCGCACGGCTGCCGACCTGGCTGCCCTGGACGCTGAAACCGAGGCGGATCTCGATGCCTGGTACGAACAGGTGCGCGATGCCGGCGAATTCGATCGCTATGCCCCGGCGGTGCGCGCCCACTTTCCGCACTGCCCGCCGGCGGTCAAACAGGAGATCAAGCAGGCCTGGCGCCTCACACGCCATTACCTCAACGGGGTGCAGAAACGGCGCGAACGGGAAGAATTCGGCCGCGGCGATGGCTACCTCAGCGAGTATGTGGCCTTCCTCGACGTCTACCTGGGGCGCAGCGACATCGCCGACTCTGAGATGCGGCTGAGCTTCCCCTACTACCTGGGTCCGGCCACCTGGCGCTTCCTGCACACCAGCGCTGAGCTGATCGCGGATCGGCCCGACGCTGAACAGGCCGCCCTGGTGACGCTGTTCAAGCGCTTCTTTGCTGCGCTGGCCACGATGTACCCGTGCCCCTATTGCCGTTACCACCTCAACCGCTACGTGGTGCGCAACAAGGAGATCAACCTCTACCCGATCGAATACCTGCTGCTGGGCCCCCGCGACGCGGAGCAACCCCACATCGAGGTGACGCTCGACCAGAAGTTGTCGGTGATCCACGACGGGGCCAGCCTGCGCCTGTTTCTGTGGAAGCTGCACAACGCGGTGTCGGCCTCGATCGCCCGCAGCGAAGCCTGGTTCCACCGCGACGAGCAGGCCCATTACACCACCCGCTACTGGCCGAGCCTCGACTCCGAACTGGCCCGGGCCGAAGCCCTGGCCTACGAGGCGATCGAAACCGAGCGGGTGAGTCGCATCTACGGGGTGTTGAAACAGGCCGCCCATCTGGGCGTGCTGCGCGATGAACTGCAACTGGCCCTGAGCCGACCCGGCTCCGAGGAGCTCCGGCAGCTCTGGCAACGGGCCGAGGCCACCGTGGCCAGGGCCGAGGCGGCCGTGCTGCGTTCCGGCTTTCTGCAGCAGAACTACCGCTACAACCCGGAGCTGGAGCTGGCCGATCCGCACTTCAGCCCTGAGGAGGAGGCCCTGGCCCGCAGCGGTTATTACGTGGAGGCCTAGCGGGCCGACCCGCCGGCTTGCGCGCAGAGCTGAGCGGGGCCGGCCCCCGCAGCCGGCCTACAAAAAAGCCCCGGCCGAAGCCGGGGCAGACAGGGGAGCTGGGCTCCGGTTTTGGATCGGGCTGAGGATCAGGCCCAGCCCTTGCCGGCCATCTCGATCACGTAGGCGGCCACATCGGCGATGTCACCCTCGCTGAGCTTGCCACCGAAGGCGGGCATGGCGTTCTTGCCATTGGTCACCTGGTAGGCGACGGCGGCCTCAGGGCCGCTGCTGTAGTTGGCCAGGTAGGCCTCGAGGGCATCCTTCTTGAGGGTGCGCTCGGCATTCACCACGTTGCCGCCACCCATGTGGCAGGCGGCGCAGTTGGCGGAGAAGATCTGACCGCCGTGGGCCGCGTCGGCGGCAAAGCTCGGGGCGGCGCCCAGCACCAGCGCCAGGCAGAGAGCGATCAGGGAGAAGAGTCGGCGCATGAGAAGGGCGCTTCACGGCACGTGCTGGGCAAAGTTAGGCCGGCCGGGGCCCGGTTGTGCCCCCCGATGCCGTGCTTCGCAACATTTGCCACACAGAGCGGCGGCGGGGCAGGCCGGCGTCGGCAAACACCGCCTCGAGGCTGGGGGCGTGGCTCACCCGGCCGAACCGCTCCGGCGGGCTGATCGGCTCATGCACGAAGTGGCGCTGGCGGATCGAGAAGCGGTCCCAGGGGGTGATCTCCAGCCGCAGCAGCCGGATCAGGGCCTCCACCAGCCAGGGGGTGACCGGCACGCCCAGCAGCGCGCTGCTGCCGCCGCCGCTGCGCCAGCGCCGCAGCCGCCGCACCGTGTCGTTCACCGTGACCGCCGGCTGGCCGAGCACCAGCCGCCGCACGCGGCCCTGGCCCGGCTCCGGGTTGGGACCCTGGGCGGCGGCCAGCAGGTGGGCGCAGACGCGGGCGATGTCGGCGGCGTGGATGTAGTGAAAGCTGGCGTCGACCCGCAGCCACTGGGCCAGCCACAGCCAGCGGCAGGCCTGGTGGAGCCCCGCCGTGAGGTAGCTGGTGGGGAAGGGGCCGGTGCCATCCACCCGGCCGCCGAACACCAGGGTGGGGAAGATCGCCACGATGCGCTCGGCCAGGGGATGGGCTTCGAGCTGCTGCAGGCAGAGGGCCTTGGTCTGGATGTATTCGGTGCCCTCGTTGAGGGCCTCGGGCAGCAGCTGCAGCTGGCGATCCAGCACCGAGGCGGTGGAGAAGTAGATCACCTGCTGCAGCCGGTCGGGATCGAGCAGGGCCAGCAGCTGCTTCACGGCCACCACGTTGACGGCCATGGCCCGCTCCGGGTCGCCCCAGGCGGTGGCGGTGTGGACCACCCGGGTGGCGGTGGCGATGGCGGCGGCGTGGGGGCTGAGGTCGCGCAGGTCGCCCACCAGCATGGTGATGCGGGGATGGTGGGCGGGCACCGCCGTGAGCCTGGCCGGGTCGCGCAGCAGCAGCAGCAGCTCGGCGTCGGTTTCGCGCAGCAGCAGATCGGCCACGTGCTGCCCCACGCAGCCGGAGGCCCCGGTGATCAGGATCCGCTGGGGCCGGGCACCCGGCGAGCTGGTCAAGCCAGCGCTCCGAGGCGCTCGATCACGGTCTTGCCGGCCTCGAAGAAGGCGCGGCCGTTCTCCTCGGGGGTGCCGGGCAGGATGCCGTGGCCCAGGTTGAGGATGTGCCTGCGGCCGCGGGCCTTGCGCACGGTGTCGTCGATGCGGTCGCGGATGGCCTCGGGGGTGCCGAACAGCAGGCCGGGGTCGACGTTGCCCTGGACGCCCACGTGCTCGGGCAGGCGGGCGAGACCCTCGGCCATGTCGACGGTCCAGTCGAGCGAGACGATGTCGACGCCGGTGCGGGCCATGCGCTCGATCACCCCGGCGCTGCCGGAGATGTAGAGGATGAAGGGGGTGTCGGGGTGGGTCTGCTTGACCAGATCGACCACCTTCTTCTGGTAGGGGGCGGCGAAGGTGTCGTAATCGATGGGGCTGAGCTGGCCGGCCCAGGAATCGAACATCTGCACCACCTGGGCACCGGAGTCGATCTGGTAGCGCAGGTAGGCGGCGATCGACGTGGCGAAGTGATCCAGCAGGCGGTGCAGCAGCTCGGGCTCGCGGAAGGCCATCGCCTTGATCACGGCGTAGTTCTTGGAGCTCTTGCCCTCCACCACGTAGGCGGCCAGGGTCCAGGGGGCGCCGACGAAGCCGAGCACGGCGGCCTCGTTGCCCACCGCCTGGCGCAGGCGGGTGAGCACCTCACCCACGAAGGGCATGCTGGCTGCGGGGTCGAGGGGTCGGAGGGCCTCCACCTGGGCCATGGTGCGGATCGGATCCTGGATCAGGGGCCCCTTGCTCTCGACGATGTCGAAGTCGATGCCCATGCCGGGCAGGGGCGTGAGGATGTCGGAGAACAGGATCACGCCGTCGGGCTTGAAGGCGTGGAAGGGCTGCATCGAGATCTCGTAGGAGAGATCGGGGTTTTCAGAGCGCTCGCGGAAGCCGGGGTGGCGGTCGCGCAGGTCGCGGTAGACCTTCATGTAGCGGCCGGCCTGGCGCATCATCCACACCGGCGGCCGCTCCACCTGCTCACCTCGGGCGGCGCGCAGCAGCAGGGGATCGGTGGAGGGCATGCAAAAGGTGGAGGCAAGACCTCGCAACTTAAGCGAAGGCGAATGGCGTCCCAGGGTCACACCCCCTGCCTGCCTGCCGCCAGCTGCCCCACCCAGGCGATCTGGCGTGGCAGGCAACTGCTGTGGAGGTCGTAGCGCTCCACCGCCACATGGCGGGCCGCAGTTCGGGGGCAACGATGTCGCCTGGAGCCCTCGCCGTGGCGCAACAGCTCCGGCAGGGCACACATGACGGTGAGGTGTTGGCGGCAGGGCTATGGGTTGCGGGTCACGAAGGGGATCAGTTCCTGCTCGCGGCAGAGCGTGGGATCCTGGTGGACAGCTCCGACTGAGAGGGTCACGCCGGGATCGGGGCGAAGGCTGACGGTGTCAATGCCGTCATGGAACACGCTGATGCAGCTGCGCAGCGGCTCGGGAAAGGTGTGGGCCTTCTACTGGGGAGGGCTGGCCCCGGCTGTGGCGGTCGCACTGTGCAGCAGGTGATTGACGGTTTTCAGCCTCAGGCGACAGGCCCCCAGCAAGCGGTCGCCATCGCTGAACTCCGGGTCGAAACCGTGATCTCCATCGCGCTTGGTGTTGTGGAATTCGCAGCAGAGGCCCTAGGGCGTACCGAGCCATCGGTCGCCCAGAAAAGGCTTTCGCCCCAGCCGGGGTGCGCCCGAATCGCATCGGGCCTGAGGGCCCTGGTCTGCAGGGCCCTGGCGGCCCCCAGACAGGCCTCGGCTCGGATCACCTTGGTCTCAAGATCATCCACCCAGGGGTGAATGGCTGCGGCCGAACCCCGCGCACTTCTCGAGCGGTGTCAGGGCGTCGCTCAGACCCTGGAATGGAAGGGGTCCGGTCGGGGAA
>JBEDAU010000079.1:0-18439 GCA_041177605.1 Cyanobacteriota bacterium
TTGTAGATGCGGCGAATGCGGCCGTCCTGGGGCAGTCGCCGCTCGGCAATATCCAGATCCGCCATGATCTTGATCCGCGAGGTGATTGCCGGAATCAGGTTTTTCGGCAGTTCATCGAACTGTTTCTGCAGAACCCCATCGAGCCGGAACCGGATCTGGAGGCCGTGTTCCTGTGGTTCCACGTGGATGTCGCTGGCTCCACTGTCGAGGGCCTCGATCAGGATCTGGTCCACCAGGCTGATCACCGGGGAGCTGGCCGTGCTCCCCGCCGGTTTTTCCAGCAGTTCCACCGCCTGCTCGTCGAGCTCGGGCTCCGGCCCGGTGCTGATGCGCAGGTCCTCCAGCAGCGAGCGCTTGGCGGCAGGAGTCTCGATGCCGGGGGTTTGCATGCGGGAAAGCGGTGTCCGTTCACGGGCGCCTGTCCCCATTGTGGTGGCTCTGACCTGCGGTGGCTTCGGTGGGTCTGAGGTGCGGGCTTCCGCAGCTTGTGGGACCCGCCTCCGGCCGTTCAACATGACCCCACCTGAACGAGTCTGGCCCTGCCATGAGCGGCGATTTCCCCATGGACGCTGACACCACCTCCTCCGAGACGGCCGAAACAGCCGTGGCCGCCGGCGAGGGCGCCCAGGCCGAGATCCCAGCCGCTGCCACGGCGCACCCCGGCGAACCCCCCGCAGACCAGCCGTACGGAGGCCAGGACCGTCTGGTGGAGCTGGAGACACAACTCGCCGCTGCCCGAGCTGAGTACGAGAATCTCAATGGCCAGTACATGCGGCTGGCGGCGGATTTTGACAATTTCCGCAAGCGCCAGCATCGCGATAGCGAAGACCTGCGGGTGCAGATCGTCTGTTCGACCCTGAGCGAGATCCTGCCGGTGGTCGATAACTTCGATCGGGCCCGCCAGCAGCTCAATCCCCAGCACGAGGAGGCCCAGAACCTCCATCGCAGCTACCAGGGCCTCTACAAGCAGCTCGTGGAGGTGTTCAAGCAGCTTGGGGTCTCGCCGATGCGGGCTGAGGGAGTGCCGTTTGACCCCAACCTGCACGAGGCGGTGATGCGGGAAGAGAGCCACGAGCATCCGGAGGACGTGGTGATCGAGGAACTGCAGCGCGGCTACCAGCTCAATGGCCGTGTGATCCGCCATGCCCTGGTGAAGGTGTCCATGGGCCCCGGGCCGTCGGAGGGTGCCGGCATCGCACCGCGGAACGCTGACTCCGATGCCGAGTCGGCATCCCCCAGCCCCGCCACCGAGGAGCAGGACGGCTGATGGCCGACTACTACGACCTGCTGGGGGTCAGCCGTGACGCCGATGCCGATACCCTGAAGCGGGCCTACCGGCGACTGGCCCGCCAGTACCACCCAGACGTCAACAAGGACCCCGGCGCCGAGGACAAGTTCAAGGAGATCGGCCGGGCCTATGAGGTGCTCAGTGATCCCCAGACCCGGGCCCGCTACGACCAGTTCGGCGAAGCCGGTCTGGGCGGCGCCGGCGGCATGCCCGACATGGGTGACATGGGGGGATTCGCCGATCTGTTCGAGACCTTCTTCAGCGGGTTTGGCGGTGGCATGGGTGGCGGTGGGGCTGGCCAGCGTCGCCAGGGACCCCGCAAGGGGGATGACCTGCGCCTCGACCTGACCATCAGCTTCCAGGAGGCGATTTTCGGTCAGGAGAAGGAGGTGCAGATCCGCCACCTGGAAACCTGTGGCACCTGCCAGGGCTCCGGTGCCAAGGCCGGCAGCGGCCCGGTGACCTGCAGCACCTGCGGTGGGGTGGGTCAGGTGCGCCGTGCCACCCGAACCCCCTTCGGCAGCTTCACCCAGGTGGCCCCCTGCCCCGGCTGCGAAGGCAGCGGTCAGGTGATCGCCGATCCCTGCAGCGCCTGTGGGGGCCAGGGCCTCCAGCAGGTCCGCAAGAAGCTCCGCATCAACATTCCGGCCGGGGTCGACACCGGCACTCGCCTGCGGGTTGCCGGCGAGGGCAATGCCGGTCAGCGCGGTGGGCCGGCAGGGGATCTCTATGTCTTCCTGAGTGTGCAGCCCCATCCCCAGCTGCGCCGGGATGGCACCACCATTCACTCGGAGGTCACCCTCAACTACCTGCAGGCCATTCTTGGCGACACCATTGAGGTCGACACCGTCGACGGCCACACCCAGCTGGAGATCCCAGCCGGCACCCAGCCCGGAGCGGTGCTCACCCTGGCCGGACTGGGCGTTCCCAAACTCGGCAACCCCGTCGCCCGCGGCAACCACCAGTTCACCGTTAAGGTGCAGCTTCCCACCAAGCTCAGCGGCGAGGAGCGCGACCTGCTCGAGCAGCTGGCCGGCCATCACACCAGCAAGGGCCACAAGCATCCGCACAAGAGCGGCCTGTTCGGCGGTCTGTTCGGTGGGGGCCACTGATGGCAGGGGCCTCGCCCGATTCCCCAGCGCCCGCCGCGACACTGGATCTGCGCGGTACCCCCTGCCCGCTCAATTTCATCCGCACCAAGCTCGCCCTCGAGACGCTGGCACCGGGAGTGTGGCTGCAGGTCGACCTCGACTCCGGTGAACCCGAGCAGATGGTGCGTGAGAGCCTGTGCGCTGAGGGCCATGGCGTCACCGTGGAGCCCCATCCCGCAGCTGCTGGAGCCGTGCGTCTCCGGATCCTCCGCCATGACTGAGGCCCGCTCGGGCCTGGTGGTGGCCCTGCAGGCCAATTACTGCTGGGTGGAGCTGGATCAGTCCCTCCCGCTCCTGGCGGTCAGCCAGTCGGCGGCCGCTGCCCCGATCACTCGGCTGCTCTGTACTCGCCGCACCCGCCTCGGCAAGACCGGTCAGACCATCTGCGTGGGTGACCGGGTGCGCGTCGACGGCATCGACTGGGCAGCAGCCCGGGGCGCCGTGGCGAGCCTGCAGCCGCGGCGCTCGCTGTTGGAGCGTCCCGCCGTGGCCAATGTGTCGAAGGTGGCGGTGGTGGTCTCCCTGGCTGAACCGGCCCTCGATCCGCTGCAGCTCACCCGTTTTCTGGTCACCGCTGAGGCCACTGGCCAGCCGGTGGTGCTGGTGCTCTCCAAGGCGGACCTCTTGCCCCAGCAGCAGCTGCAGGCCTGGCAGCAGCGACTGCGGGGCTGGGGCTATGACCCCGTGCTCACCTCCACCCGCAGCGGTCTTGGGCTCGCTGGGCTGCGCAGCGCCCTCAGTGCGCCGGGCATCGCCGTGCTCTGTGGGCCGTCGGGGGTCGGCAAGAGCAGCCTGCTCAATGGGCTCCGTCCCGACCTGGAGCTGCGGGTGGCCGCCGTGTCGGGACGGCTGCAGCGCGGGCGGCACACCACCCGTCATGTGGAGCTGTTCGCCCTGGCGCCCGGGGCCCTGCTGGCCGATACCCCTGGCTTCAACCGTCCCGTGCTGCCGGATCAGCCGACGGCCCTGGCGCCGCTGTTCCCGGACTTGCGTCGCCGCCTGGCGGCGGGCCCCTGTCGCTACGCCAATTGCCTGCATCAAGGTGACCCGGGCTGTGCCGCCGGCACCGACTGGGACCGCTTTGCCCACTATCAGCACTGCCTCGATCAGGTGCTGGGCCAGGCAGTGCCGGAGCGCCGCCGCCCCGATCCGGCAGCTGGCGCCGGCCTCAAGCAGCGGGGACACCGCACTGAGCCCAGGATCGATCAGCGGCTTCGCCAGCCGTCACGCCGCCGCCAGCGCCAGCAGGTGCTGGCCGACCAGCCCGAGGGGGAGGGGGACCCTGAGGCGTTCAACCGCCCAGACCGGGCAGACTGAGCCCACCGGTGAGCTCCTCCATCCGGCCTTTCATCGTGCCGGTGGACAGCTCGTAGGCGGACTGGAGGGCCTCCAGCACGGCGGCCTCGCAGCGCTCCTGTCCCTCGCCCAGCAGTTCCGGCGCCAGCTGCACCCGCAGGGGTTGCTGGTTGCCCGAGAGCCACACGCTGGCGCGGCCGTCGGCGCTGCGGCCCTCCAACTCCATGGCGTCGAGCTCCTCCTGCAGTTTCTGGGCGTTCTGCTGCAGTTCCTGGGCCTTCTTGAAGGCCTCGGTGAGCTGACCGAAGTTGGGGAGTCCGAAGCCGGCCATGCCGAGGGGGTTGCTGCCAGCAGGCTAGAGGCCCAGCCGTTTCACCTCGGGATGCAGGGTGATGCCATGGGCCTGTTGCACCTGCTGTTGCACGGCCTGGATCAGGGTATCGATGTCGGCGGCGGTCGCCCCACCCGTATTGACGATGAAGTTGGCGTGGATGGGCGAGACCATGGCACCGCCGATGCTGAGCCCCTTCAGGCCCAGGCCCTCGATCAGCTGGCCCGCTTTCTGGGGCTCCGGATTGCGGAACACGCTGCCGCAGCTGGGCTGTTGGTAGGGCTGGGTGTTGGTGCGGCTGTGCAGGTTGGCGCTGGTGCGGGCCGTGATCGTGGCCGGATCATGCCCAGGTTCCAGCTGAAAGCGGGCCGAGAGCACGATCAGGGGCTCGCCCTGCAGGCGGCTGTGGCGGTAGCTGAAGTTCAGCTCCGCTGCGCTGAGTTCAAACGGTTGTTCCGGTTTTCGGGGATCCAGCACCCGCACGCTGGTCAGCCATTCGGCGGTGCAGCCCCCCTGGGCGCCGGCATTCATGACCACGGCGCCGCCCACCGTTCCCGGTATGCCCACAGCCCATTCCAGGCCATGCAGGCCGGCCCGGGCCGCCTTGCGCGCCAGGGTGGGAATCGGTTCCCCCGCCTGGGCCTCCAGCACACCGGTGGGATCGAGCCGGCTCCCCTGCAGGCGACGGTTGCAGACGGTCAGGCCGGACAGGCCCCCGTCGGCAATCAACAGGTTGGAGCCGGCCCCGATGCAGCGTTGTGGCATCCCCTGGCCTGCGGCCCAGTGGACCAGGGCCATCAACGCGACCGGATCGGCGGGCTCGCCGAACCACTCGGCTGGCCCACCCACCTTCCAGGTGGTGAAGTCATGCAGCGACACCTCCCTGCGCAGGGCTGGCGGTGCGGCGCAGGGGGCTTCCATCGGATCAGGCGGCCAGGGCCGAATCGACCAGCGGCCTGGGGCGGTTCAGCCGGTCCCACAGGCCGTTGACATCCCCGGCTCCCATGGCCAGCACCAGATCACCCCGGCGGCTCCCCGTGGCCACCAGGTCGGCCAGGTGATCGAGGCTGGCAGCCACGGCCACCGGCAGGGTGGGTGCCAGGGCCTGCACCAGCTCGGCCAGGGCGGCGCTGCTGATGCCCTCGAGCGGCGCCTCGCCGGCGGCATAGAGGGGGGCGAGCAGCACCTGGTCCGCCTGGCTCAGCGCCTGGGCGAAGCCCTCCAGGAACTGGGCGGTGCGGCTGTAGCGGTGCGGCTGGAACACGGCCACCAGCCGCTGGGGCGGTTCCGGCAGGGGGCTCTCACCACTGCGCACCATCAGGCGCGCCATGGCCAGGGTGGCGGCCACTTCGCTGGGGTGGTGGGCGTAGTCGTCGACCACCTGGCGGCCCTGCCAGGTGCCGCGGAAATCGAAGCGCCGGCCAGGCGTGCGCAGGCCCGCCACTGCCCGGCTCAGGTCCGCAAAGGGGATTCCCTCCAGCCGGCAGGCGGCGATGGCGGCGGTGGCGTTGCTGAGGTTGTGGCGTCCGGGCAGGGGCAGCTCGAAGCTCCCCACGGCTGCCCCGGCCTCGTAGAACGTGGCGGTCGTGCCATTGCCCCGTTCCTGGGTGGGGATCGCGGCGAAGTCGGCGGCGTCGGGATCCTCGATCGACCACCAGAGGTCGGCGGTGAAGTGCTCCCGCAGGATCGGGCAGTCCCGATTGGCCAGCAGGCGCTCGGAGCTGGCCGCAAAGCGCTGCAGGGTGCCGATCAGAGCCTCGAGGTTGGGATAGTGATCGGTGTGGTCGAGTTCGAGGTTGGTGATCACCCCCAGGTGGGGCTGGAATTTCACCAGCGATCCATCCGACTCATCGGCCTCGGCCACCAGCAGCCGCCCACCGCCGTGGCGGCCGTTGCTGCCGAAGGCGGGCACGATTCCGCCGATCACGGCCGTGGGGTCGCGATCCGTGGCGGCGAGCAGGGTGGCCACCAGGGTGCTGGTGGTCGTCTTGCCATGGCTGCCGGCCACGGCGATGGAGGCCTGGGCGTTGATCAGCGCTGCCAGCACGTCGGAGCGATGGTGGATCTGCAACCCTGCGCGGCGGGCTGCCTGCAGCTCCGGATTGGTTTCCGGCACGGCCGAGCTGATCACCACCTGGGGCGGCTGGGGGGCGTCATTGCAGATGGCGGCCACCGTGGCAGCACTCTGTTCGTTGAATACCCGTACCCCCAGCTGGCGCAGGTGCTCCAGCACGGCCGTGTCGCGGGGGTCGGAACCGCTCACCTGGTAGCCCCGCTCGGCCAGGATCCCGGCCAGTGCCGACATGCCGATGCCGCCAACCCCGATGAAGTGCAGTGGCTGGTGGCGATCGAGCAGGGCAGGCAAGGGGATCTCCGGGGGACCGCAACCAGGCTGAAACTAAGCCGCCAGCAGCTCTCGCTCCATTACGAGTTGCTGCACGTCAGGGCATGCTCCAGTGTTTCGGCGGTCGGGGCAAGGGGGGCAGCTCGGCGATTTCTGTATGATCGGCGCCCAAATCCTCCCTTGCTAGCGGGTCTCACCGCTCCCTGCCATGACGTTGCGCGTAGCGATCAATGGATTCGGCCGGATCGGTCGCAATTTCATGCGGTGCTGGTTGAGCCGTGGTTCCAACACAAACCTTGAGATTGTCGGTCTCAATGGTTCAGGTGACACCACCACCAACGCCCACCTGCTCAAGTACGACTCGATGCTCGGTCCCCTGCGGGGCGTCGATGTCACCACCACCGAGAACACGATCACGGTCAATGGCAAGACCATCAAGGTCTTCTATGACCGCAACCCGGCCAACCTGCCCTGGAAGGAGTGGGGAGTTGATCTGGTGATCGAGTCCACCGGTGTGTTCAACGACGATGTGGGCGCCAGCAAGCACTTCGAGGCCGGTGCCAAGAAGGTGATCCTTACGGCTCCCGGCAAGGGGGCCAAGGTAGGCACCTTCGTGGTGGGCGTGAACGCCGATCAGTACCGCCACGAGGACTGGGACATTCTCAGCAACGCCAGCTGCACCACCAACTGCATGGCTCCGGTTGTCAAGGTGCTGGATCAGGCCTTCGGCATCGTCAAGGGCACGATGACCACCACCCACAGCTACACGGGTGACCAGCGCATTCTCGACGCAGCCCACCGCGACCTGCGCCGCGCCCGGGCCGCCGCCGTCAACATCGTGCCCACCAGCACCGGTGCCGCCAAGGCTGTGGCCCTGGTGTATCCGCCGATGAAGGGCAAGCTCAGCGGCATCGCCCTGCGGGTGCCCACCCCGAACGTGTCGGTGGTCGACATGGTGCTGGAGATGAGCCGCGACACCACCAAGGAGGAGGTGAACGCCGTGCTCAAGGCCGCCTCCGAGAACGGCATGAAGGGCATCATCAAGTACAGCGATCTGCCCCTCGTGTCGAGTGACCATGCCGGCACCGATGAGAGCACCATCGTCGATTCCGACCTCACCCTGGTGATGGGCGGCAACATGGTGAAGGTGATCTGCTGGTACGACAACGAGTGGGGCTACAGCCAGCGCGTGGTTGACCTGGCCGAGATCGTGGCCAAGAACTGGAAGTGAAACGCGGGGATTCCCTCCCCGTCCCCTCTTTCCTGCTGATTCACAGAGCCGCCCTCAGGGGCGGCTTTTGTGTTGGCGTTGACCCCGTGGACGGCTGCTGCCCGCTTACGGGCGGAAGTGGCAGAAGCCGGCCAGGTCACTCGGAAAGGGATCCCCGTTCGCTCCGATCCAGCCGATCCGCGCAACGTCCGTCCCGTCCCTCGCCTCGCTGAGCAGGCCGATCTGGCGGCTGCCGGGCAGGGCCCGCAGCCACCGCCTGGCCCACTCGGGCTCCAGCGCCAGCACCAGTTCAAAGTCTTCGCCACCGGACAGGCACCACGGCCGGGCCTGGGGCAGTTGGGCCATGGCCGCTTCCAGGGGGAGCCGGCTGCGCTCGAGCAGACCGCGGCAGCCGCTGGCTGCCGCGATCGCCTGGACGGCGGCGGCCAGACCATCGCTGCTGTCGGTGCCGGCCACGCGCCAGCAGCTGCCGGCGGGCCGACTGCTGTGCAGCGCCCGCACGGCGTCGAAGCGGGGCTGTGGCCGCTGGTGGGCTGCCATGGCCCGTTGCCGCAGGCCAGCGTCCAGTGCCAGGGCCTCACGGGCCGGCAGTTCGTCGCGCAGCAGGGCCAGGCCCAGCCGGCTCAGACCATGGCCGCCGCTGGTCACCAGCCAGTCGCCGGGCAGACCGTGGCTGCGGCGGATGGCCTGCTCCGGCGCAGGTAGGGTTCCCAGGGCCGTGACTGCCAGCAGTCGCTGCTCACCACTGCTGCAGTCGCCCCCGAGCAGGATTCCTCCGTGGCGGCCCAGGCAGGCGGTGAGCCCTTCGTACACCCCCTGCACCCAGTTCCAGGTGGTGGTTGCCGGTGCCACCAGCCCCACCGTGAGGCCCTCGATCCGGTCGCAGCCCATGGCCGCCAGATCGGACAGGTTCGCGGCCGCCGCCCGCCAGCCCACATCCTGGGGACTGGTGGTGTGTTCACTGAAGTGAACGCCTTCCACCAGCACGTCGGTGTTGACCACAAGCCGGCCGGCGGTATCGACCAGGGCCGCGTCGTCGTTGAACTGACCGTCAGGGGCGAAACGGCCCAGCCGCCCGATCAGCTCCCACTCCCCCAGATCCTGCAGCCTCTCGGCTTCAGCCATGGGGCTGGAGATGGTCCGCACCCTCGATCACGCGCATCCGCACAATCCGGTCGTCCACACCCAGCTCCTCCAGCACATCAAAGCCATCCACCACGTAGCCGAAGGCGCTGTAGCGACCATCCACCAGGTTCAGGCCGGCCGGCGTGAGTTCCGGTTCATAGAGAAAAAAGAAGAATTGGGAAGACCCGTCGTCGAGGCGCTCGTCGGAGTGGGCCCAGCCGAGGGTGCCGAGGGTGGCGAAGGGCAGCACCGGTTCAGCCTTGAACAGCCCGAGATCCTCGAAGGTCTGGTTGTAGAAGGGCGCACTATCTCCGGGTACGCGGATCTCCAGGGGCACGGTGCGCTCGCGCTTGGTGCGGGGATCGAGGTAGCCCTCGGCCGGGCCTTCAGGGTCGCCGGTCTGCAGCACGTAGAAGTCTTCGGCGCGTGTGAAGGGAAGGCCGTCATAGAAGCCCTTCTGGGCCAGATCCACAAAGGCGCCGGCGGTGAGCGGGGCGTTGTAGCCATCCACCACCGCGGTCAGATCCCCCTGGCTGGTGCTGATCAGCACGGTCGCCCGTCCCAGCAGACGCGGCAGGTCGGCGAACGCTTCGGGAATGGCGTAGGGGAAGGCGCCGACCAGCAGGGCCTCGGCCTCGCCGATCGTGCCGAGGGCGCTCCGTCTTGCGTCCAGGAAGGCATCCCGCTGCTCGGATTCAGCGGCGCTGGCCAGGATCTGCAGCTGGTCTGAGAGCTGCTGGAGGAGGGCCTCGGCCTGGTTCTGCTGCTCGGCACTGAACTGGGCGAGCAGGGAGGCCCGACGCGTGCCCAGCAGGGCCTGGGTGCGATGCACCGTGTTGGTGAGGGCGGTCCAGCGCTTCGCCCGCAGGTCGTCGCTGGTGCCCTCCAGGCGGTGTTGCAGATCCTGAAGGTCAGGGGCATCGATCGGCAGGGCGTTGCGCAGGATCGCCGCCGGATCCTTCACCGCATTTCCCTGGGGCAAGGCCGCCGGGGCCGGCGTGGCCGTGAGCAGCATCAGCACCAGGGCCAGGGCGGGAGCGACCAGCGCCCGCCAGGGGCCCCGGCCGGCACTCCGACCCCGCCAGTGCAACCCAGCCATGGCCATCCTCTGTTGCTGGCTGGACTTTGGCACAGCTGCCCTGGGCCTGGCCCGGTAGCCAGGCCTACAATCCGCCGGATCCGACACGCCGGAATGATCTCCAGCAACGACTTTCGTACCGGTACCTCGATCGAGCTGGATGGCCAGGTCTGGCGAGTCGTTGAGTTCCTGCACGTGAAGCCCGGCAAGGGCTCCGCCTTCGTGCGCACCAAGCTCAAGGCCGTGCAGAGCGGCAACGTGGTGGAGAAGACCTTCCGGGCCGGCGAGATGGTGCCCCAGGCCGTGCTGGAGAAGAGCACTCTCCAGCACACCTACATGGAGGGCGATGACTACGTATTCATGGACATGGCCACCTATGAGGAGACCCGGCTCACCGCCAAGCAGATCGGCGACAGCCGCAAGTACCTCAAGGAGGGGATGGAGGTGAATGTGGTGGCCTGGAACGGCAAGCCCCTCGAGGTGGAGCTGCCCAATTCGGTGGTGCTGGAGATCACCCAGACCGACCCGGGCGTGAAGGGCGACACAGCTACCGGCGGTACCAAGCCCGCCATCGTGGAAACCGGTGCCCAGGTGATGGTGCCCCTGTTCCTCTCGGTGGGCGAGAAGATCAAGATCGACACGCGCACCGATTCCTACCTCGGCCGGGAGAACTGATCGCCATGCAGCTCGATCACGATCAGCTCCACAAACTGCTCGCCCTGCTCGGCGAGAGCGACATCCAGGAGCTCCGGCTCGAGGGCGACGATTTCCGCCTCGAGATACGCCGCAACCTGCCCGCTGCCCCCGTGGCCGTTGTGCAGGCCCCCGCTGGCGTGGCTGCGCCGGTCCCATCCCTGGTAGCGGAGCCGGTGGCGGTGCCCTCAGCTCCGCCCCCGCCGGCAGCCGCCAGCCGCAGCGATCTCGTCGAGATCACCGCACCGATGGTGGCCACCTTCTATCGGGCCCCCGCGCCAGGTGAACCTGCGTTTGTGGAGCTGGGATCCCGCATCGCCGTGGGGCAGACGGTGTGCATTCTCGAGGCCATGAAGCTGATGAACGAGCTGGAGGCCGAGGTGAGCGGGGACGTGGTGGAGATCCTGGTGGAGAACGGAACCCCTGTGGAATTCGGCCAGGTGCTGATGCGCGTCAAGCCCGGCTGAACTGCCAGGCCGTCTCCAGGGCCGCCGCCATGCTGGCGGCCCGAGCCTGACCCTGGCCGGCGATCGTGAAGCCGGTGCCGTGATCCGGTGAGGTCCGCAGAAACGGCAGTCCCAGGGTGGTGTTCACCGCCGCATCGAAGGCCAGCAGCTTGACTGGGATCAGTCCCTGGTCGTGATACAGCGCCAGGTATCCATCCGGCCCCGGTACGGGTTGTTGCCAGGCCCGGGCGGCGGACAGCCAGCAGGTGTCCGGTGGCAGCGGTCCCTCCAGGTGCACCTCCGGGTGGCGCCTGCCCCAGCTCCGCAGGGCTGGCTCCAGCCATTCGAGCTCCTCCCTGCCGAGCGTTCCGGCCTCTCCGGCATGGGGATTGAGCCCGGCCACCACCAGGTGGGGGCGGGGGGTGAAGCGCTGGCAGAACGCCAGCAGGGCGTCGAGCTTGGCCTGCACCCGTGCTGCATCGAGCCTGCCGCTCACCTGCGCCAGCGGTAGGTGGGTGGTGGCCAGCAGGGTGTTGAGCCGCCACTGGCCGTGCGGCGCCCGGGCGGTGAACAGCATCGATGCCTCGGCCGTGCCCGTGAGCTCGGCCAGGCGTTCCGTCTGCCCGGGGTAGGCATGGCCGGCCGCATGCCAGCTCGCCTTGGCGATAGGGGCGGTTACCAGGGCCCGGCACTCCCCCTGCCGCACCAGGTCTGTGGCGGCGGTCAGCCAGTGGAAGCTGGCGTCGCCCGCTGCGGCCGTGGCGGCCCCCGGGATGGCCGGCTCCCGGAGGGGCCGATCGAGGATCTCCAGCTCGGCCGGATCCCGCAGGGGCTCCCGGCACCGGCCCAGCAGGGAGCGGTAACTGGCGTTCAGCCAGCGGCGGCAGCCCACCAGCACCACCTCCAGGTGCTGCAGCTGGGGTTCGGCCAGGGCCTTGAGGGTGACTTCCGCCCCGATGCCAGCCGGATCCCCCAGGGCAACGGCCAGCCGGCCGGCTCTGGGGTTGGATGGGGGCTGGCTGCCAGGCGGATCACCCATGCTGCGCTGGTTATTGCTGGTGGGGCTGCTGTTTGGTTTCGGCACCGGGGTGAGCCGGGGCTGGATCGAGTTGCGCTGGGGCCGGTTACTCCAGGATCTGGGCGTGCCCTACGTGGCGGATCCAGCCGATGGCCAGGGCTGCGGAGGCACCCCTGGGGGCGAGGGCCCCGCCAGGCGTTCTTCGGCCAGGGAAGCCCGATAGCCCTCGCGGTAGGTGGGATAGCGCAGTTGATAACCCAAACCCTGGCACAGCAGTCGGTTGCTGGCGCGCCTGTTCTCGGCCCAGAAGCTCCGTGCCATGGCACTGAGCTGCTCGGAGATCCGGTCGTAGCGCTCCACCGGCGGCAGCTTGCAGCCCAGCAGGTGGGCCGCATAGCCCAGGGTTTCGCTGGAGGGGCAGGGGGCGTTGTCGGCCACATTCAGCACGGCCGGCCGCTGCGTTGCCGGCCGCTGCAGGCAATGCAGCAGGGCACCGGCAATGTCGTCGACATGCACCCGCGAGAACACCTGGGCAGGTTTGTGAATCAACCGGCTGGTGCCGGCCTGCAGGGCCTGGAAGGGGCAGCGGCCGGGGCCATAGATCGCGGGCAGGCGGAAGATCTGCAGCGGCAGTCCGCTGGCAAGCCAGTGCTGCTCGGCCGCCACACGGGCCTGGCTGCGGCGTGAACCGGCCATGAGGGGCCCCGTTTCATCCACCCAGGCGCCGCCGGTGTCGCCGTACACGCCGGTGGTGGAGAGGTAGCCCAGCCATTGCAGGGGCAGGTCCCGCAGCAGTGGACCCAGCTGCTGCAGGCAGGGATCCTGGCCCTCGCCGTCGGGTGGCGCGGTGACCAGCACGTGGCTGATCCCCTGCAGGGCCCCCGGATCCGGCCGCAGGCCGCTGGCGCTGTCGAACGGCAGCCAGGTGCGTCCATCGCAGCGGTTCGGGTTGCGGCTGGTGAGCACCACCCTGAAGCCGGCCTGCCGGGCTGCTGTGGCGAAGCGCTGGCCCGTGTAGCCGCCGCCCACCACCAGCAGCCCCGCCGGCGTGGACGCCGCCGCGCTGCCTCCAGGGTTGACAGCCTGGCCTGGCATGAGTACATCTGTATCATTCTTCCGTCCGTTGGAGCTGTTTGCCATGGCCGTTGCCTCCAGCGCCCTGTCTGCTGCCCCCCTGTCCTATCGCCGCAGCCGTGCCCTCGTGCTCCATCCCCTGCCCCCGGCCGCTGTTGCGGTCCCTGTCTGCTCCGGGCGCCGGGGTCACGGCGGTGGGGATGGCCGCTCCGCTGCGCCGGCTCTGTCCCTGACGCTGGCTCTGCTCCTGCTGCTCACCGCAGCCCTGGTGGCCCCGGAGGGTGCAGCGGATCAGGCGGCCATCTGCCAGCGCCACAACGGGGTCGAGGCCTGTCGGGTCTGGTGAGATGGGGCTGGCTGGTGCGGTGCGGCGTTGGCCCCTGGGGCACTGCTCCACTGCAGGAGTCTCACGGCCAGCCGCAGGTCGCCGTCGGTCCAGGCCCGGATGGCCATGGCGCGGCGGGGGTCATAGAAGCTCTGGCGCCGGTACCAGCTGAAGGCGTCGGCGTCGCCCTTGCGGCCATTGCAGGCCAGGCAGGCCGGCACGCAATTTTCGGTCACGCTCAGGCCCCCCCGGCTCTGGGGCAGGACGTGGTCGATCGACTCGGAGCGCTCGCCGCAGTAGATGCAGCAGTGGTCGGTATAGCGGTGCAGGGTGCGGCGCCACTGCCGCAGGCGCAACTTGGGACACAGGTCCTCGAGGAAGACGGCGTTGGAACTGATGCCTGCGCCTGTTCCCCGTTGCCTGGCCTGCATGCGCGCGCCGCGGTTGGCGGCAGTTTGGCCCCATCCTTCGGGGTGTCAATGTGTCGGGGGCTGCAGTTCCGCCCATGCGGTGCCTGGTGCGGTTGGGGCCAGCCGGCTTGATCGAGGTGAGCTGCCCCTTTGATGCGGTCACGTTTGCCCAGCTCCGCGCCGTGCGGCCGCGGGGGCGCTGGCTGGCCCAGCGGCGGTGCTGGGAGTTTCCGCTCGAGGCGGCCACGGCCCTGGAGCCCGTGGTGGCTCGGCGCTTTGCCCTCGAGCCGGAGCTGCTGCAGTGGTGGCAGTGGTTGCAGCAGCCCTTGCCGCCCCTCCCCCCCCACCGGGCCTTGGTGGCTGCGGCCGACCTCGAGGCAGCGCTGTTGGATGGCCGCTGTCTGTTTGCGCACCAGCGGGCCGCCGCCCGCTGGCTCCTGGCCCGCCGCGGCGCCGTGCTCGCTGATGCCATGGGCCTCGGGAAGACACTCTCGGTGCTCAGCGCCGCCCGGGCGATGGTGCGGCTCGCCGACTGCCGCGTGGTGGTGGTGGCGCCAGTGGGGCTGCATCACCACTGGCGCAGTGAGGCCCTGGCCCTGGGCCTGCAGCTGGAGCTGCACAGCTGGGCCCGGCTGCCGGCCCAGTTGCCGGAGGCCGGCAGCGTGCTGATCGTGGACGAGGCCCACTACGCCCAGAACGCCCACACCGCCCGCAGCCAGGCCCTGCTGCGCCTGGCCCGCCACCCCCGTGGCCGGGCGATCTGGCTGCTGACCGGCACGCCGATGAAAAACGGTCGGCCGGCCCAGCTGTTTCCCCTGCTGGCGGCCATCGGCCATCCCCTGGCCCAGGACCAGCGGACCTATGAGGAACTGTTCTGCCAGGGTCACTGGCGCGAGCAGGGCGGTCGTCGCATCTGGCAGGCCAGCGGCGCCAGCCGGCTTGACGAGCTGCAGCGGCTGATTCGCCCCCTGGTGCTGCACCGCCGCAAGCAGGACTGCCTCGACCTCCCCCCCAAGCAGCGCCGGCTGTGGCCCGTGCAGCTCAGCGGGCCGGAAGCCAGGGGGTTTGAGGGGCGGCTCCAGCGGCAGGTGGATGACTACCGCCGGCGGGCGGCCCGCGGCGAGGTGCGCCGCGACGCCGAAGTGCTGGCCGTGCTGACCGCCCTGCGGCAGATCGGGTCTGAGTACAAGTTGCCGGCGGCGGCGGCCCTGCTGGAAGACCTGCTCGCCGCGGGGGAAGCGGTGGTGGTGTTCACCGCCTTTGTGGCCACGGCTCGCCTGCTGCAGCAGCGCCTCGGCTGCGGCTGCCTGCTCACCGGCGGCCTGCCGCCAGGCCAGCGCCAGGCGCTGGTGGATCGCTTCCAGAGCGGTGCCAGTCCCCTGCTGATTGCCACCTACGGCACTGGTGGGCTGGGCTTCACCCTGCACCGGGCCCGCCATGTGCTGCTGGTCGAGCGTCCCTGGACACCCGGCGATGCCGAGCAGGCGGAGGATCGTTGCCACCGCATCGGCATGGGCTCCTCCCTCACCAGCCACTGGTTGCAGCTGGGGGTGGCCGACCAGCTGGTGGATGGCCTGATCGCCAGCAAGGCCGAGCGCATTGCCCTGCTGCTGCAGCGCCGCTCCACCCAGCTGGCGCGCAGCAGCCTGCCGCTCATGGTGCGGGAGCTGATGGAGCGCTGGTAGACGGCCGGTTGCCGGGTGCGCGTACCGGTGCCTGGCAGATGGCCTGGCGCAGGTTCAGTTCGCTGCGCAGCTGGTCGTTGTCGGGCGTGGAGGGCAGCTGGCGCGACAGCCGGAGGGCGGCCGCCATGTCCCTGCAGGCGCCCGCATCGTCGCCCGCCAGGCTGCGCAGCAGGTAGCGGTCATTGAGCGGGCCGGGCTGGGTCGGGAACGCCGCCACAACCTGGCTGCACCGTTGCACCTGCTGATCCAGCTGCTTGAGGTCGAGCCCCCTGAGGCAATCATCGGCGCGCAGTTGCCGCTGGGGCAGGGGGGCCTCGGCGCAGCCCCCCGCTGCCAGGGCGCCGGAGACCAGCGCCGCCAGCAGCCCACGCCATGGGTGGCTACTGGCCGAGGCGCTCGCTGCGGGTGACCCCTCCCTTGTCGGTGCTGGCGCCGGCGTCCGGCTGGGGTTCGGGTTTGCGGAACAGATCACCGAGGTAGCGGCTGCAGTCGGGATAGACGTCAGGGTTCTGCACCACCGACTCGGTGATCATGACGGCGGCATGTTCAGGCGACGTCTTGAACAGCCGATCGGATTGCCGCTTGATCACGGCGTAGGCCGCATTCCAGCTCACCTGGTGGTCGTTGCCGCCCCCACGCATGAAGCAGTACACCTGGGCCCCTTTGGCACCGGGACCACTGGCCGCCGTGCTGCCCGACTGCTGGCCCTGGGCCAAGCTGGCTGCGCTGGGCAACCAGGCGGCAGCCAGGGCTCCCGCCAGTGGAATGATAAAGCTGGCCAGGCCGGGGCGGCGCTGGGGGCGGCAGCGGTGGGCCAGGGTCACGGTCTGAGAAGCACGAAGGCAAGGCCTAACGTATCGATCCACCGCGGCCATGCCAGGGGTGCGGCAACGGTTTCTGCTGTCTCCCCCCCTTGGCCGGCATTGGGATCTGTGTTGTCATCGGCGTCTCTGCCGCACGACCGATGGCCGCCGATACCCTCTCGTTTCGAATCAGCCGGAACACGGAAGATCTGGCGCAGACGATTCATTCCCTCTCCCAGCGGTTGGTGAGGCTGGAGCAGCGCCTCGCTGCCATGGAGCTGCAACTGGATCGGAAGCAGCACGAGGATTCGGCGCTGGATCCCCAGGAGATGGTCTGCCTGGAGAATGTGGAACGTCTGCTCGCCGATTGCCGCGAGTTGCTGGCCATCGAAGACCTGGCCCCCAACCCCGACGCTGACCTGGTTGAGCCGGATCTCCTCGAAGCCGGTTTTCAGAGTGACGACATCGCTGCCTGAAGCTGTCGGTGCGCACCGCCGCCCCTTGGCGGCTGCGTCAGAATGACAAGAAAGCCAGCCATGGCCTTTCCCCACAACACGTTCGCCGGCACTCGGGCGGTGTATCGCCGCTCGTTCGGCTCCGATGCCTCTCCAACCCCTAGCTGTCAGACGGTAGAAGGCGATCATCAATTGGAAAAACTGGAATTTGCGCTGGCTGTCGCTCTCTCCAAGGGTGATGATCATCGCTCTGCCCAGTTGCGTCTCCAGATCGAGGCGCTAGGGGGCAACCAGGAGGAGCCGGGTACCTGACGGTCTGGCTGTGTCCAGCGTCCCGCAACGGCTCCACCAGGAATCGTCACGGCTTTGACAAGCCACCGGCTTCCGCGGCCGATGTTTAACCTTCGGGTGCCAGAATCAAAGCCAAGAACAACGGGCGTTGGATCTGGCAGCCCGCTTTGCACCCATGACGGTGACTCTCGCTCCCAGGACTTCGCCAGCGCCTGTGCGGCGTCGGCCTGAACCCTTGTCCCGCGCCCAGCAATCTGATGGGCGTCGTGACCAGCTCCGTGAGGAGGCCGAACGCCATGCCCGCGCTGCCAAAGCGGCGGCGGAAAGCGGAGATATTGAAGCCTCGGCTCGTTGCATCCTGGCGCTGCTTGCCTGCGAGCGGCGCCTGGCCAGTTCGGGCCCCCAGGTGCTGCAGGTGATCAAACCACGCAGCTGACGTCTCCACCCCCATCCAGATCACCCATCCAATCAGTTCCAGTCGAGCTGGACGAACGCATGGCCTGGCAGCTCAGTTGTGAAGCAATGAGAAGAGACGGGTGACCGGCCTTTAACCGGCGATGCTCAGCTTGGAAAGCTTCTCGGTTGATTAGGCAAACCCACTGTGCCGCTTTGAGTCTCATATCCCCTCGGACTTGGATGCGAGAAAGTCTGTGAGAAGGTTCCGGCTTGGGTCTCTCAGCGCTCCGTACAGCGGTAGTGGTGGCGGTAGGCCAGGATCACAAGTGCGGTTTCGGCTTGCCGATCCCCACAAACGCGTCGCGCAGACAGGCCTGGATCAGCTGGTTGAACCGCTTCATCGGTCTACGGTCCTGGCCCTGCCAGTAGAGATAGTCCTCGCAGGCGGCGGGCGTCCATGCCAGCCGCTCAGCTGTCGGCATCGAGCTGATCAGCATCGATGAGGGGGTGCGACAGCAGTCCCCCGCATTCGGCCTGCTCCAGGGAGCGCTGCAGGTGGGCGGCGCTGGCGGGAGAGCGGAGCATATGCACCGTTTCCATCAGGCTGTTGTAGGTGTCGAGCGATATCACCACAGCACTCTGGGCGTGGCGCCTGGTGATGAGGGTCATATCGGCGTCGGCTTCCACGCGATCGAGCACCGCCTTGAAGCTCTCGCGGGCCTCGGAAAAACTGACGACCTGCATTGCACTGTCCAACTGCCTGTACAACAGCATGGGGCCCGCAGCCATGCGCCAGGGGTGAATGCGTTGATGCTGACGGTGCAGGCGGCCGGCGTGCTGCTCCAGGGTTCCTTTCCGCGACACGGGCATGGCCAGAGAGGAAGGGTAGCCAGCCGGCGCATAGCCCGAGCGCCCGCTGCTGCTCTGCCAGCGCAGGGCATAGACGTCGTCACGGCCGCGGAAGAGACTCCGGAACAGCGTCACCTTCTCCTGCGTGGA
>JBEDAU010000080.1:0-3597 GCA_041177605.1 Cyanobacteriota bacterium
TCCATGCTCACCAGCGAATCGCCATCGCGCAGATTCATCGCCCGCACACCGCGGGCGGCACGACCCAGGGGCCGCAGCTCCTCGTCGCTGAGGCGGAAGTGAATGGTCATGCCCTGGCGCGAGCCGATCAACACCGAATCGCCGGGCAGGGCCAGCCGCACCCAGGTGAGGGCGTCGCCCTCCACCAGGTCGATGGCGATCAGGCCGTTGGAGCGGATGTTGGCGAAGGCCGAGAGGCGAGTGCGCTTGATGAAGCCACCGCTGGTGAGCATCACCAGCACACCGTCGTCGGTGAATTCACTCACCGCCAGCAGCGAGGTGATCAGCTCCTCCCGCGGGATCGGCAGCAGCTGGACGATCGGGGTGCCCTTGGCCGCCCGGCTGCACAGCGGCACCCGGTAGGCCGGCACCACATAGACCACGCCGCGGTCGGAGAACAGCAGCAGGTTGTCGTGGTCGTTGCAGCTGATGAACAGCTTCACCGCCTCTTCGCCCTGGCTGCGGGTGCCGGCCTTGCCCCGGGTGCCGCGGCTGGTGGCCTCGAATTCACTCACCGGCATCCGCTTGAGGTAGCCGGTCTCGGTGAGCAGCACCACCGAGCGCTCGTTGGCGATCAGATCGATGTCATCGAGGCCCCCCTCGATGTCGAGGATCTGGGTGCGCCGCGGCGAGTCGTACCGACTGCGGATCGCCGCCAGCTCGTCGGTGATGATGGCCAACACCCGCTCCTTGCGAGCCAGGATGTCCCTGTAGTCGGTGATCTTGGCGAGCAGATCCTCATGCTCAAGCCGGATCTTGTCGGCCTCCAGGGCCGTGAGCCGGCGCAGCTGCATCTGCAGGATGGCGTCGGCCTGCACCTCGGTGAGGCCGAACTGCTCCATCAGGCCACTGCGCGCCGTGGCGGTATCGGCGGCCGAGCGGATCAGGGCAATGATCGCGTCGAGGTTGTCGAGGGCGATCAGCAGTCCCAGCAGGATGTGGTCCCGCTCCTCGGCCTTGCGCAGCAGGAAACGGGTGCGTCGCTCGATCGTCTCGATGCGGAAGTCGAGAAACACCTGCAACATGCGCCGCAGGTTGAGCAGCACCGGCTCGCTGCCCACCAGCGCCAGCATGTAGGCGTTGAAGTTGCTCTGCAGCGGCGTGAGCTTGAACAGGTTGTTGAGCACCACCTGCGGATAGGCGTCACGGCGCAGCTCGATCACGATCCGCATGCCGTCGCGGTCGGATTCGTCGCGGATGTCGGAGATGCCGTCGAGCTTCTTGTCGTTGACCAGCTCGGCGATCCGCTCGATCAGGGCTGCCTTGTTGGTCTGGTAGGGCAGCTCGGTGATGATCACCGCATCCCGATCGGGCCGGCCCGGCACCTCCAGGGTCTCGATCGAGGCCACACCCCGCATGGTCACCGAGCCGCGGCCGGTGCTGTAGATCTCGCGAATGCCGCTGCGGCCCAGAATCTGGCCGCCGGTGGGGAAGTCGGGTCCGGGGATGTGGGCCTGCAGCTCCCGATCACTGATCTCGGGGTTGGCGATCAGAGCCTGCAGGCCATCGAGCAGCTCGCCCAGGTTGTGGGGCGGGATGTTGGTGGCCATCCCCACGGCGATGCCGGAGGAGCCGTTGAGCAGCAGCTGGGGAATCCGCGCCGGCAGCACGGTGGGCTCCTGCTGGCTGCCGTCGAAGTTGTCGGCGAAGTCAACCGTCTCGCTCTCGATGTCTTCGAGCAGCGCATCGGTGGTGAGCGCCTGCAGCCGCGACTCGGTGTAGCGCATGGCCGCCGGCGGGTCGTTGTCGACCGAGCCGAAGTTGCCGTGGCCGTCGATCAGGGGCATGCGCAGGGAGAAGTCCTGCGCCATCCGCACCAGGGCGTCGTAGACGGCCGTATCGCCGTGGGGGTGGTACTTGCCCAGCACCTCACCGACCACGCGGGCGCACTTTCTGTAGGGCCGGTCACCGGTGAGGCCGAGCTCGTACATCGCGTAGAGGATGCGGCGATGCACCGGTTTGAGGCCGTCGCGGGCATCGGGCAGGGCCCGGCCCACGATCACGCTCATCGCATACTCCAGATAGGAGCGCGACATCTCATTGCGGAGATCGGTCTGGATGATGCGACCGTCTGAATCACCGGGATTGATTGGTCCGGTGGGATCCGCCATGCAGGAGCGTGTTCAACCCAACCAGTCTATCGACCCTGTCCTGGCTCTCCTGGCAGCCGCATCACCCCAGCCCGGGCGGCGGGGCCCGGACGCTCCGGCGTGACCCCCCAGGCCCCGCAGGCTCTGGATGCCGGTTCCCGGCCTGGCCGCAGCGAAGCGGAGCTGCGCGACCGGCAGCTGCGGGGGGAGCTGCAGGTGCGCACCGCCGCCGAATACCGGCAGCTGGTGCAGCAAGCGGGGCTGGCGGAGGCCTTCGCCAGCACCGATGTGGTGGTGGCCGCCGAGGCCCTGTTCACCGACCAGGCCAGCCTGCAGCTGAGCCTGGGGCCGGCCGACCCACCGATTCGCCTGCGCGCGTTGCAGCTCGCCAACGTGCGGGGTCTGGCGGGCTGCGGTCCCGGGGAGGTGCTGCTGCCGATCGGCGGCGGCCTGACCGATGGTGGTCGCCGCGGCGGCGCCCACGTGCTGGCGGCCCTGCTGGCCGGCGAGCCAGTGCCGCTGGCCGCCAGTGGCGAGGCCACCCTGCAGCACCCCCGCCGTGAACTGCACGGCGACCTGAGCCTGGGGCAGATCGGCGGCGGCCGCCTGCTGCTGCACCGCGCCATCCAGGAAAACGGCATCGTGGCGGTGAGCAGCGCCGAAGGGCTCTGCCACACGCCCCATGGCGCCCTGCTCGGGCCCCTGGTGAATGCGCTGTACACCTGCCCGGGGGCGGGCAGCATCGGCCTCACCATGCCGGGGCTGAGCCTGCTGGGACCGGGCTCGCCCGTGCTGGTGGCCGGGGGGATCGGCTGGGTGCTGGGCAGCGGCAGCGGCCATCAGCCCCAGCCCCGCCGCCAGAGCGGCGGCCAGGCCCTCAGCCCCGGTGCCAGCGCCGCCGTGGCGGTGGACCTGCACGCACTCGATCCGCGCTGGATCCGCGCCTGCTTCTTCGAGGGCCACGGCAGCGCCCTGCTGGTGGCGATCGCGGCACCGGTGCCGCTGCTGGATCCCGACGGGGCGCGGCAGGCGGCGGCGGGCCCGGCCGAGCTGCAGGCACCGGTGCTCGACCTGGCGATCCCGCGCCGGGTGAAGCCCGCCCTGGGCAGCATCAGCTACGCCGAGCTGGAGAGCGGCAGGTTCCAGCTCAACGGAGCCAGCCTGCGCTGCGCCCCCGCCCACAGCCCCCGCCTGGCGGCCAGCCTGGCCGCGGACCTGGCCGAGCGCCTGCGCAGCGGGCAGTTCCCGCTGCGGCTGCCCGCCCTGCCCCTCACGGCCCGGCCGGCCCTGCGGCCACTGGACCTCGGCTGAAGCGACCGCCCCTCGAACCGCGCCTAAGCTCCGCCCATTCGACGCCGCACGCGGGCCGCCAGCCATGGCCGACGACACCCCTGAGACCATGCCCGACGCCCCGGCGGGCACCCCGGCGCAAACTTCGGGGGAGCCCCGGGTGGACACCATGGCGGAG
>JBEDAU010000081.1:0-2972 GCA_041177605.1 Cyanobacteriota bacterium
ACCCTAAGGTCTGGCCTCCGAAATGGGTGTCAGCTGTGGGCTCCTGCGGGCAGCGGCCATGGCCCGTAACACGGTGGCCGGGTTGAGCCAGCGGCCCCGGTAACGCAGCCCCCAGTGCAGATGGGGGCCTGTGGTGCGGCCGCTCAGGCCCACGTGGCCGATCAGCTGGCCCCGGCGCACGCGACTGCCCGCCGCCAGCAGCACCGGGCCACTGCGGTAGCTGCCGTCCTGCACACCACCGGCCAGATGGCAGTACAGATGCTCATAGGCCCCGGAGCTGATCACCAGACCCAGCCCGCAGGAGCCATCAGCGATCACCTGCCGCACCGTGCCGCCCCACCAGCTGCGGATCGGCGACCCCAGCGGTGCGGCGATGTCCAGGCCGTCGTGCTGCTCGCGTGCGCCACCGGGGCCGTTGCGCTGGCCGAAATGACTGGTGTAACCGGAAAAGCTGGCGACAGGGAACACACCATGACGCCAGCCGGGTTGGGCCGAGGAGCGGGCCGCAGGGCAGCCCAGCAGGGTGATGGTCAGCAAGGGAACCGCCAGCAGCCTGGCTCCCTGAGCCCCGGAAGCGAGCGGCGGACGCTCAGAGCAGACCGAGGGCGTGAAGGGGACCACGACCGCTGAGCAACTCCAGAAGAAAAGCGGAGAAGCCGAGCATCGCCAAGCGGCCGTTCCACACCTCCGAGCTGTTGTTCCAGCCCCAGGCCCACTTGTCCTGGGGGTAGAGCTTGACCTGACGGGGCAGGGCCGCCGCCTGGTCGAGGTTCACCTCCGGCCCCTCCAGCGCCTGCTGCACCAGGTGGGCCAGCCCCTCGATGAAGGCGGGTGTGGTGTCGAGCGCCGGCACGCGCCGGAAGTTGGTGATGCCGGCCTCGGTGGCAATCTCCCGGTACTCGATGTCGATCTCCTCCAGGGTTTCGATGTGCTCGCTCACGAAGCTGATCGGCACCACCACCAGATCCTTCACGCCGGCTTCACCCAGTTCGTGCAGGGCATCGTCGGTGTAGGGCTTGAGCCACTCCACCGGACCAACCCGGCTCTGATAAGCGAGGGTATAAGGGTTGCCGTGGCCCAGGTCAGCCTGGAGGCGCTGCATGATCAACGCAGCGCAGGCTTCGATCTCCTGCTGATACGGGTCGCCGGCCTCCTCCACGTAACTCTTCGGCACGCCGTGGGCACTGAAGAACACGTGGGCACTGGCGGGATCCGGGCAGGCCTGGATCTCGCGGGCGATCAGGCCGGCCATGGCACCCACGTAGCCCGGGTCGTCGTAGTAGCTGCGGATGCAGCGGATCGGCAGGCGGGAGAAGGCGGGATCCGCCTGGCGCAGGCGCTGCAGCTCCCGGAAGCTGGAGCCGCTGGTGCTGATCGAGAAATGGGGATAGAGAGGCAGCACCACCACTTCATCGATGCCGTCAGCCTTGATGTCGGCCACGGCGGATTCGGTGAACGGGTGCCAGTAGCGCATGGCCACGTAGCTGGTGGCCTCGATCCCGCGCTGGCGCAGGCTGCTCTGCAGTTCGCGGGCCTGCTGCTCGGTGATGCGCCGGAGCGGTGAGCCGCCGCCGATGGATCGGTAGGCCGCCTGGGATTTACCGGCCCGCAGGGTGCTGATCAACCAGGCCAGGGGCTTCTGCAGTGCTGGGTTGGGTAGCCGGATGATCTCCGGATCAGCGAACAGGTTGTAGAGGAAGGGCCCCACGTCCTGGATGCGCTCAGGGCCGCCGAGGTTCAGCAGCAGCACGCCGACCTTGGCGCCGACCTTGGCCATGCCCGGATGGATCTCAGGGATTGATGGCGCTGAGCGTAACGCTGCAGCCCGGACCCTGGCCGTAGCCGGTGGCGCTCGATAGGGTCGGCGCCAACGTTCGCCAGCGATGGCGCCCCCCCCCTCCTCCACCGACACCAGCCCGGCCAGCGACGGGACCGTCAGCACCGACCACCCGCTCGACGGCGCGATCCGCGCGCACAACGCCCTGCTGGCGGCCAGCGGTGTGGCCATGCGACTGGAGCGCCGCGGTCAGCGCCTGGGGCTGCGGGGACCACTCCCCTGCCGCCGGGGCAGCGGTGGCCAGGCGGTGCAACGCCTCAGCCTGGGGCTCAGCGCCGACGCCCGCGGGCTGGAGCAGGCCAAGGCCAGCCTGCGCAGGCTGCTGCTGCAGCTGCAGCAGCAGCGCTTCGACTGGAGCCAATGGAGCGGAGCGTCGGCCCCGCCTGCAGGTGCGGCCGCCGCCGCTCCCGCAGATCCCGCAGCATCCCCTGGCGGAGCAGGCCTCGCGCAGGCCCTGGAGAACTTTGAGCGCCAGTTCCTGGCGGATCCGCGCCGCCGGCGCAATCCCTCCGGCAGCCGCACCACCTGGACCGCCGCCTACCTGCCCTACCTCCGCCGCCTGCGCCGGTATGCCGTGGCGTGCGGCGAACCGGACGTGCTGACTGGCGCCCTGCTGGAGCAGGTGCTGGAGAGCTACCCGCTGGCCTCCCGCGGCCGCCAGCAATGCGGCACCGCCCTGGCGGCCCTGGCCAAGGCCGAGCGGCTGCAGCTGCCGGCCGACTGGGGCGAGCGGGCCGGCGGCTACGGCCTGCATGCCGCCCAGTTCCGGCAGCTGCCGAGCGACCGGCAGATCCTGGAGTGGATCGAGCGCATCCCCAACCCCGGCTGGCGGCTGGCCTATGGCCTGATGGCCACCTACGGCCTGCGCAACCACGAGGTGTTCTTCAGTGATCTCTCAGCCCTGGCACCGGGGGGCGATCGGGTGATCCGCGTGCTGCCCACGAGCAAAACGGGGGAACACCAGGTCTGGCCGTTCCAGCCGGAGTGGGTGGAGCGCTTCGAGCTGCCGCGGCTGGGGGAGGCGCGCGATCTGCTGCCGCCGGTGTGCACCGACCTGCGCCGCACCACCCTGCAACAGGTGGGCCGGCGGGTGGCGGAGCAGTTCCGCCGTTATGGACTGCCCCTCACTCCTTAC
>JBEDAU010000082.1:0-7222 GCA_041177605.1 Cyanobacteriota bacterium
GGAGGGGACGACCTCGAGGAGATCCTCAACCATTCCGAGTCGGCGCGCTGGTCGAATGGGACCAGCAAACGCGAGATCCTGAGACGGGCACTGACATGGATTCTCTTCCGCACCTGGACACACGGTGCCAAAGATGACACCTCTGAGCTGAGCCACCGGGCGAAGGGCATCTGGAACAATGTCACCAAACAGGTCGACGACCTGGTGTTTGTTCTCAAGGAACTGGGAGGCCTGGAGGGCCTGAACGCCTGGCGTCCAGCTGTTGACGATCACGATGCCGAAAGCGATGCCAAGCAGCAGGAACAGTCAGTTTGTCTGGTGAGACTGAGCTCTGAGCAACGCCAAGGGTTGCTGAGACATTGGCGTGCGCAGGCCAAGCTGGTGGATGACGCCATCGCCGACTGGTTTGAACGGTTGGAAGCCGATCCGGAGCGCTGCTTTGATGCGATGGAGCTGGCGCGCAAAAGCAAGATTCCGCCAGCCTGGGTGAAGCGACTGTTGCTCAATGATTACCGGCAGAAGCCAAACCCCTTCCAGCCATCAAGGGTGAATCAGCCCTTTGATCGCTTCAATCCGATGAAGCCGATCCCTTGCCTGCGACCACTGGTGCTGCGCTGTCGGGTTGGCGAGCAGGTGGAGATCAGCTTTGAACATTCCATGCGTGCCCGCAGGGTTGGCTTCCATCTCCAGGGAGGTGGTCTGCAGCGGCTCAAGCTGGACCGACGCGAGCAGGGGCAGCATGAGCCTGGGACCAACGAACTGCCGCACCACCGGGGGGTGCGATGTTGCGATGGTGGGCAGATCGGGCGCAATCCCGACAGCGCCCTGGCTCCGGGAGATCGGGCGGTGTTCCGCTACCACGCCGAGCACGAGGGGATCTGGCCGATCAATGACCTTGCCGATGTGCGGGGAACGGAGCGCGGCACCAATGCCCACGGGCTGTTCGGCACCTTGATCGTTGAACCGCCCGGATCACGCTGGCTGGATCCTGAAAGTGGCGATGAGCTCTCGGGTGGTGTACCGGATCACTACCGTGAGCATCACCCCGATCTGGATCTGGTTGACTTTTCAACCTGGAGCAGCTTTCTGGATCTGGATATCCATCTGGATGCTGAGGATATCAACCATCCGAACCATCGGGAATTCGTGGATTTCCATTCCGACCAGGTGCCCCGCAGTTTTCGGGAATTCACGGTCTTCATTCATGATCAGCCCGAGGTGCATTCGGGGCTGCACACCGGTGGCGACCACTCGCTGATGCCCCTCTCCTACCGGGCCGAGCCGATGCACAACCGGCTGCCCCATCGCATGCGGGAGTATGTGGCCCACACCGAAAAGCACGGCCAAGATCTCAAAGGCGAAGCAGCCGCTGGCGAGGCCGTGGATCGCAGGGCCTTCGGCTGGAAGCTCGGGGATGAGCTGGATGAACAATTCCTGACGGCACGCACCTCGGCGGGCGAGTTTCTTGAGCGGGTGGCCGGCGAGGAGCAACACCACAGCTCCTGGTTGTTTGGCGATCCCGTCACCCACGTGCAGCGGGCCTACAGGGGCGATCCCTGTCGCCTGCGGCTGGTCCATTCCGGAGTGAAGGAGACCCACGTCTTCCACCTGCATGTGCATCAATGGCGCGCGGTCGCAGAGGATGTCGCGCCCCCGTCTGTGCATGGCACCGATCAGAAGGGATCCCAGCTGCTCGACTCGATCACGATCTCTCCCCAGTGCGGGATGACGATCGACCCGCTCTATGGCTCAGGGAGCCGGCAGCAGAGCATCGGCGACATCATCTGGCACTGCCATCTCTATCCCCATTTCCACCACGGCATGTGGGGGCTGTGGAGGAGTTACGACAAATGGGTGGACGGCAGCACCCCCTATCCGGACGGCTCCTACTGCCCTGCCCTGTGTCCCCTGCCCGGGCGGGAGCCGGAACGGGCAACAACGGACGCCCCGGGATTTCCCTGGTTCATCGATGGCGCCTATCCGATGAAGGCACCGCCACCACCCGTGCCGTCGCCGTTGCCGATCAACGGACGCCGGGCCCTGCTGGGCCTGCCCCGGGCCTCGGCGCAGGAGCTGGCGGCCATGCCGGAACCCTGTCGGCGTGGCGAACAGCCCGGCAGCCTGTTCATCGATCTCGATGGTCTTGCGGCGCAATGGAACGCCGAAGCCAAACTGCCCGGCGCCAGGCCCCGGATCGTGCGCTACGACGTGGAGGTGGTTTCCGGCCGGGTCGACTACAACGTGGACGGCTGGCACGATCCCCGCGGTCACTACTACCGGTTGATCCGGGCGGAGGTACGGGAGTGGTCGGAGGAGCGCCAGGAGTATCAGACGGTGCAGCGGCAGGAGATGCACCGCCAGCAGACGCAGCGGCACCAGACCTGCAACCCGGAACCCCTGTTCCCCCGTGCCAACCACGGCGACATCGTGGAGTGGCGGCAGTTCAACCGGCTTGGCTCCTTCCCTGCCGACGACTTTGACCAGGGCATGCTGCCGGTGGAATGCGGGCTCCATGTACACCTGGTGAAGTTCGACACGCTGTCGGCCGATGGATCCTGCACCGGCTGGAACTATCTCTCCGGCGCCAGTTCCCCCGAGTCCGTCGGCGACGATCGGCCCGGGGAACTGCGCACCGCCAGCCTGCACCGCTGGGTGGTGGATGAGGAATTCGGTCCCTGCTTCTTCCACGACCACCTGCTGGCCAATTTCAGGCAGAAACACGGCCTCTTTGCGGCCTTGATCGCCCAGCCCCATGGCTCCGAATGGAAGACCACAACCAATCCGCAGCAGACGGCCTGGAGCGAGGCCGAAGCCGTGATCGTTCCACCGCCGGCGTCGGGGCTGCCTCCCTATCGCGAGGCCTGCCTGTCGATCGGCGACTTCATTCCCCTGCTCAACAAGGACAACAAGCCGTTGAATCCGCCATCGCTGCTGTCTGGATTTGATGATCCAGGCACCATGGGCGTGAACTACCGCTCGGCACCGCTCACGTTTAGGGGCCGCGATCCCTCCCAGTGGTTCAGCTCGTCGGTGCGCAGCCGGCCGAACTTTCAGGGGTCACCCGGGGATCCGGATACCCCGATCCTTCACACCTACCCCGGGGAACGGCTGCGCGTGCGCCTGATTCAAGGCTCCCACGAGGAACAGCACGGCTTCTGCATCCATGGCATGCGCTGGCGCCGCGACTGGGGCAACCCCGCCTCGGCGCTGGTGAACCAGCAGACGCTGGGTATATCGGAGGCCTTCACGTTCGACATCAACCCGGCCGACGCCTCGGCCTATGGCAGCGGCGACCATCTCTGGCATTTCTGCGCCATTGACGACATCTGGCTGGGTTGCTGGGGAGTGGTGCGCTCGCTCCATCCCACTGCAGGGAATCTGGCTAAGTTTCCCCCGCTCAGCGCCTTCGCTGAGTGGAGGCCGGCCCAGCCCCTGCAGCCCCTGGCCTCCAGGCCCCCTTCCCTGCTGGCCAGCGGATCGAAACCGGCCCGCGAAGCCGTGCGCACCTACGTGGTCTTTGCCCAGCGGGTTGAACATCACTATGCAGGCACCAACTTCACGGACCCGTGGGGATTGGTCTACACCCCTGTGCACTACATCAACGACGCGGCCATCCGGAACGCCTGGGAAAGGGCCAGCGGTTTCGACGACCCGTCGGCGGGCAGCTCAGCAGTCAGCGCCGATTCAGCAGCGGCGACGCAGCCAGGGGCCAGGCGTCCGCAGATCGGCCACTGGCCGCTACCCCGAGCCGAGGAGCTGCAGCCGGGCACGTCGCTGCAGCCAGGCCAGGAGCCACTGGTGCTGCGGGTGAGGCGCGGGGAGTGGATCCGCCTGATTCTGGTGAACGATCTCATTCCAGCGGCTGACCCTGGGCCAGGCGGAGATGACGGGGATGACGCCCCTGCCGGTGGAGATACTCTGCCGCCGTTCGGGGTCGAGCCCTTCCCAGCCCGCCTGCCCCTGGAGAACGTGGATGAGCTGCAGCGACCCACGGGCCGCACCGTGAGTCCACGGGTGTCGATCCATGCCAGTTTGCTGCGTTACGACGTGGCCAAACACGATGGATCCCATGTGGGGCGGAATCCGGATGGCACGGTGCCGCCCCGCCACGGGAGCGCCGGCCACGGCGAGGGCCATGGCGGTGACGAGATGGGCGGTGGGGCCGTGATCGACCTGAGCGGTCACCACGGCCACGCCAACTGGCGCGAATACCTCTGGTATGCCGATGAGCATCTGGCCCCCGACCACTGTGCGGATGGACCCGGCAGCGTCTGCTACCTCTACGACATGGCCGATCTCCGCAATCACCGCCACCACGGTCTGATCGGTGCGGTGATCGTGGAATCCCCGGATGCGGTCCCCTTCCGCCCCGGGGGCGATCCAGGCGCCAGCCGGGATGGGGATGGCTGGTCCGGCGTGACGGCCGACATCCGCGATCGCAGCCGCGACCACGCCCTGGTGGCGCGGGAAGCGGTGGTGATGCTGCAGGACGGCCTGCGGTTGTTCGCCTACGGCGATCCCCGCTTCCCCTTGCCCGACGCGGAGCCGGGCGGGGATGCGGAGGACAGCGGTCACAAGGCGATCAACTACCGCAGCCAACCGGTGGTGCACGGGCGCGTGTCACCCCAGCCGAGCAGCACCTTTCCCCTCAATGCCTTCGGCCCAGCCCAACCGGGGGACACGGTCTGGCTGCGGGTGCTCGGGGGCAACGACAAGCCGCGCCAGTTCGGCCTCACCGTGCATGGCTGCCACTGGCCGCTGGCCCCCTACCTGGGCTCCAGGTCGGCGCGGGGGAGCAGTCTCAATGGCCTCTCGCCCTGCCGTGCGGAGACGGTGGTGTTCACCCTGCCCGAAGCCGGTGACTACGCCATCCGTGCCGGCAACTTCCTCTGGGCCGCCGAACAGGGGGTGTGGAGCAGTCTGCGCTGCGAAGATCCCTGGGAAACATCCGCTGCATCACCGCCAGGCGGGTGACGCAGCGGTGAGGGGTGAGGGCCGAGCGGCCTTCACCCCTCGCTCACCCCCTCGATCTTGTCCTCGATCTGCTGGTAGAGCTCCTGAAGCTGCTGGATGTTCTCGTCGGAGGTCTCCCAGTAGCCACGGCCGTTCACCTCTAACAATGTGCCCACGATGCGGCGGAAGCTGTGGGGGTTGAGGTCCATCAGCCGCTGACGCATCTCCGG
Source organism: Cyanobacteriota bacterium (assembly GCA_041177605.1). Classification (GTDB taxonomy): domain Bacteria; phylum Cyanobacteriota; class Cyanobacteriia; order PCC-6307; family Cyanobiaceae; genus NIES-981. The sequence goes on from JBEDAU010000082.1 coordinate 5,184, forward strand.
GTCGTTGATGAAGGTATCGTTGGCCTCCTCGTACACGAAGTTGTCCACCGCGCCGCTGGTGGCGCTCCAGCCCAGGGTGAAGTTGAGGCGCTTGGCCACCTCGCGCACCCCCTCGTAGCCGGAGTTGAGCATGCCCTCGTACCACTTGGGGTTGAGCAGCTTGGTGCGCGAATCGAGGCGAATGGTCTCGCTGAGGGTGCGCACCTGGGCGTTGGCGGTGGTGGTGTCGGCGATGTAGCTCGCCGGCGCCTTGCCGTCGTCGCGCAGGCCAGCGATCAGCTTGGTGGGGTCGGAATCGAAGTAGTGGCTCACATCGGTGAGCGAGATCTCAGCCGAATCCAGGTTCTGGAAGGTCACGTCGGCGGTCTTCATCACCGACTCGAACACCTCGCGCTTCTGGTTCATCTCACCGGGATTGTCGGCGTTGAAGGCGAAGGTCTTGCGGGAGAGATACATCTCCTGCAGTTCGTTCTCCTCTTCCCAGGTGCTGTTCTCCACCGCCAGGTTGACATTGGAACTGTAGCTGCCGCTGGCGTTGGAGAACACCCGGGTGGCGGCATCGCGCAGGGAGATGCCCTCTTTCTCGGCCTGCTCCAGAGCGTGCTTGCGCACGAAGTTCATCGCCAGGGGCTCATCGGCCTCGGCGGCCATCTTCACGCCCTGGTCGATCAGCGCCATCTGGTTGATGAACAGGTCACGGAACACACCGCTGCAATTCACCACCACGTCGATACGGGGACGGCCCAGCTCCTCCAGCGAGAGCAGCTCCAGCTTGTTCACCCGGCCCAGGGAGTCGGGCACCGGCTTGACGCCGATGAACCAGAGGATCTGGGCCAGAGACTCGCCGTAGGTCTTGATGTTGTCGGTGCCCCAGAGCACGCAGGCGATCGTTTCCGGCCAGGTGCCCTGCTCGGCTTTCTGGCGCTCGATCAGCTTGTCGACCACGCCCTTGGCGGCGGCGATGGCGGCCTTGGTGGGGATCGCCTGGGGATCGAGGGCGTGCAGGTTCTTGCCGCTGGGCAGCACACCCGGGTTGCGGATCGGATCGCCACCCGGGCCCGGCAGCACGTATTCGCCATCGAGGGCCCGCAGCAGGCTCTCCATCTCCAGATCGGCGCACACCTGCTCGAGGCAGAACTGCAGGTAGCCGAACAGCTTGTCGAGCTCGGCCTGGTCGACATCCGGGAAGCCGGCCGTGCGGCAGGCGCTGAGCCAGGGGCTGGGTAGCTGGAAACCGAAGCGCTCCAGCAGGTTGAAGAACCAGGCGAAATTGCGGCGCAGGGTGACGCGGCCGTCGGCTCCGGTGACCGCCTTCACCATCGCGCCCACGGCGGCGCGCGATGTCTCGGTGATGACGCGGTTGAGCTCCACATCAGCGAGCACCCCCTCGTCGTTGCCGGCATACACCTCGGTGATGGTGCGACCCTTGCTCTCCGCCAGCAGGCCCGGCAGCGAGCGGATGCCGTCTTCTTCGCGCTCGAGGGCGGCGATGTTCACCAGGGTGGCGATCGCCTCCTCAGCGGTGGGGGGCTTGCCGATGGTGTGCAGGCCGCAGGGCAGCAGTCGGCTCTCAATCTCCATCAGCTGCCGGTACACCGCGCCGATCACCGAATCCCTGGCATCGAGATCGAGCTCGGCGGCATCCAGCTCGGGCAGCTCGACATCTTTATCGAGGTTGCACTGGCGGGCCGTTTCCACCACGGCGTTCACGATCTGCACGCCGCGGGAGCTCTCCCGCAGCTGCTGGTAGGACCCCACCAGTTCGCCCAGTTCCTTCAGACCCTTGTAGAGACCAGCGTTTTCAGCGGGTGGGGTGAGGTAGGAGATGGTCTCGGCGTAGCCGCGCCGCTTGGCGATCGTGGCTTCGGAAGGGTTGTTGGCGGCGTAGTAGTAAAGATTGGGCAGGGCGCCGATCAGCGAATCGGGGTAGCAGGTTTCGCTCATGCCCATCTGCTTGCCGGGCATGAACTCCAGCGAGCCGTGGGTGCCGAAGTGCAGCACCGCATCGGCGCCCCACACCTTCTCCAGGTAGGTGTAGT
>JBEDAU010000083.1:0-7867 GCA_041177605.1 Cyanobacteriota bacterium
CTTCAGTGCCAACCCCTGTCTCAAACCCCTGGCGCCCCTGGATGGAGCGGGCCCTGCAGCTGGCGGCCCTGGGCGCCGGCCGCACCAGCCCCAACCCCCTGGTGGGCGCGGTGGTGCTCGATGCCGCCGGCCAGCTGGTGGGCGAGGGGTATCACGCCCGCGCCGGCGAGCCCCATGCCGAGGTGGGCGCCCTGCGCCAGGCGGGGGAGCGGGCCCGTGGCGGCACCCTGGTGGTGACCCTGGAGCCCTGCTGCCATCACGGCCGTACGCCCCCCTGCAGCCAGGCGGTGATCGCCGCCGGCATCCGCCGGGTGGTGGTGGCCATGGCCGACCCCAACCCCCAGGTGGCGGGTGGCGGCCTCGCCGAGCTCCGGGCCGCAGGGATTGAGGTGATCAGCGGCGTGGCGGAGGCGGAAGCCCGCGCCCTCAACCGTGCCTTCTGCCATCGCGTCGCCAGCGGCCGACCCTTCGGGATCCTCAAGTGGGCCATGGGCGCTGACGGCCGCACAGCCCTGCCCAACGGCGCCAGCCAGTGGATCAGCGGGCCCGAGGCCCGCGCCTGGGTGCACGCGCTCCGGGCCCGCTGCGACGCGGTGATCGTGGGCGGCGGCACGGTGCGGGCCGACGATCCGCTGCTCACCAGCCGCGGCCGCCGCCAACCGGAACCCCTGCGCGTGGTGTTCAGCCGCAGCCTCAGGCTGCCGCCCCGGGCCCGGCTCTGGGACCAGAGCGTCGCCCCCACCCTGGTGGCGCACAGCTTTGCGGCCCCGGTCCGCCGCCGCTTCCAGCTTGACCGACTCGGGGTGGAACGGCTGGTGCTGCCGGAGTGCAGCCCCCGGCTGCTGCTGGAGGAGCTGGCCCGCCGCGGCTGCAACCAGGTGCTGTGGGAGTGCGGGCCGGAGCTGGCGGCCGCCGCCCTGCGCGACGGTGGCGTGCAGGAGGTGGCCGCCGTGATCGCGCCGAAACTGCTGGGAGGCACACCGGCCCGCACCCCCCTCGGCGAACTGGGGCATGTCGCCATGGCCGATGTGCCGCTCTGGCACAGCCAGAGGCCCGAGCGGCTCGGCGCCGATCTGCTCTGGCGCCTGGATGCGGCGCCATGACGACAGCTGTTTTGCCCCACGCCCTGCAGATCCCCCTGGCCGGGGTGCTGCTGACCCTGCCGGCCTGGCTGCTGCTGGACCAGCTGGCGCGCCGCTGCAGCACGGGCTCCCTGGCCCACACCCTGCTGCTCAGCAGCCGGCTCAGCATCGCCGGCACGATCCTGATCAGCGGCATCGGCTGGTGGCTGGCGGGGCTGGAGCTGCGCAACCTGCTGCTCACCGCCGGGCTGGTGTGGACCCTGCTGCGCTGGCGCAGCGCGCTCAAACACCGCGCCGAGCACTACGCCGCCCAACTGCTGCCGCGGCTGGCGGCCAAAGACCAGCTGTTCCTGTTCGACGTGCTCGACAAGCTGCTCACCGGCGCCGCCCTGGTGGTGGTGGGGGCCATGACCCTGGATCTGCTGGGCGTGTCGGCGGGGGTGCTGATCACCGCCGGCGGCTTCGGCGCCGCGGCCCTGGGCTTCGGCGCCCGCACGATCGTGGAAAACGGTCTCAGCGGCCTGAGCCTTTACATCAACCGCCCCTTCACCCTGGGCGACACGATCAACCTGCCGGGCCTCAACCTGCTGGGCAGCGTAGAAAGCGTGGGCTGGTTCTACACCGAGCTGCGCGATCCCGATCGCCAGCGCATCTATGTGCCCAACGGGGTGTTCACCAGCCAGGCGGTGCAGAACCTGGCCCAGATCGACAACCGGCGCATCTGGGTGGAGTTCGGACTCAGCTATGACGACCGGGACCGCATCGAGACCATCACGCAGATCCTGCAGGAGCAGCTCGATCAGCTACCCGGGATCGATCGCAGCAAGGACCGACTCGTGCATTTCGTGGACTACGGCGCGTCGGGCCTCACCCTGCGGCTGCTCTGCTTCGCCGCCAGCGGCGACATCAGGGACGCCTGGGCCCTGCGCCAGCGGGTGCTGCTGCTGATCGGCGCGGTGGTGGAGCAGGCCGGCGCCTCGATGCCCTTCCCCACCCGCCTGCTCATCTCAGCTCCGGATGGAGCGGATCGCCCTTGAACGGCCCCTGCACCCGGTCGGTGATCCAACCGCCGTAGAAGCCTCCCGGCTGGGGCAGCACCCGCTCCCCATCCACCCAGCAGCCATCCATCAGGGCCGGATAGACGGCAAACCAGCCGGCCAGCGGCGCAAACGCGGCCGTGGGCTCGGGGTAACTCCACACCGCCCGCACCAGCCGCTGCTGCTGCGGCGTGCCAGCCCCCACCACGAGGTCGAAGTAGTGGGCGACGCCCTTCCACTCGCAGAAGCTGCGTGCCGCCGCCGGCTGGAGCAGCTCCAGCCGCAGCGCCTCGGGTGGCAGGTAGTAGGTGGGCGGGTGGAAGGTTTCCAGCACCCGCAGCGAGCGGTGGCTGTCGGCCAGGGGCTGGCCGAGGGCCTCCACCCGCACGTGCTCCGTGCTGGGCACCAGGGCCGGCGGACGGGGGTAGTCGGCGACCCGTTCAGGGCATGGCGATTCCGGCATCCAGTCGAGACGGGCCATCAGAGATCAAGGCTGAGTTGCCGGCGGTCTATCGCAGCCGCAGGCGGCCGGGGCGGCGCGAGCGGCTCGGCCTGCCAGCCTTGGGGATCCCAGGGTGCCAGCAGCGGCTCCAAGGCCCGCAGCTCCGCGCCGTGCACCGGCGCCAGCCAGGCCCGCTCCAGGCCATCGGGGATCAGCACCGGCATGCGGTCGTGCAGGGGGCCGATCAGGCCATTGGGGCGGGTGGTGAGGATGCAGCAGGTGTCGAGCTGGCTGCCATCGGCCCCCAGCCAGCGCTCCCACAGGCCCCCGAGCCAGAACGGCGCCCCATCGCGGCGGGCGATGCGGTGACCCTGCTCGAAGAAGGCATCGGCGGGGATCAGGCAGCGGTGATGGCGCCAGGGGCCGCGGAAGCTGGCCTTCTGCGCCACCGTTTCGCTGCGGGCGTTGATAGGGCGATGGGCTGGCCTGCGGGGATCGGCAGGGTCTTTCACCCAGGCCGGCAGCAGGCCCCAGAGGGCGAAGGCCACCTCAGGGCGGCCCTGCTGCTGGCGCTGAATCAGCAGCGGCTCGCCGGGGCGGATCACGGGCCGGGGGGCGTAGTGCTCCGCCAGGCCTGGCGGCAACTCCCCCCGCAGCCGCGGCAGCAGCCGGTCAATGGCGGTGGTGAGCGCGTAACGGCCGCACATGCCACCACTCTGGCGGCATACGGTTTCCCCCCCCGAGCCCGGATCTGGGGCTGGCCCATCCCCCCTAGCCTGGGCTGAATCGCAGGCCCGCACCCCATGGCCATCCGCCAGGACGACAACCGCCCCAGCCGGCGCTTCGGCCTGATCAATCTGCTGCTGATCGGCTTCGGCGTGTTGCTGCTGTTCAGCAACTTCCTGCCCAATCCGGCCATGCAGGTGCCGCGGGTGCCCTACTCGCTGTTCATCGACCAGGTGAACGACGACAACGTGCGCCGGGCCTTCATCACCTCCGATCAGATCCGCTACGAGCTCAAGGAGGCTCCCGCCGAGGGCGCCCCCACGGTGCTGGCCACCACCCCGATCTTCGACATGGATCTGCCCCAGCGGCTGGAGCAGCACGGGGTGGAATTCGCAGCTGCCCCGCCCCAGAAACCCAATTTCTTCACCACGGTGCTGAGCTGGGTGGTGCCACCGCTGATCTTCATCCTGGTGCTTCAGTTCTTCGCCCGCCGCAGCGGCATGGGCGGTGCCCAGGGGGCGCTGAGCTTCACCAAGAGCAAGGCGAAGGTGTATGTGCCCGATGAGGAATCACGGGTCACGTTCGCCGATGTGGCGGGGGTGGATGAGGCCAAGGCGGAACTCACCGAGATCGTCGATTTCCTCAAGAAACCGGAGCGCTATGCCGCCATCGGCGCCCGCATTCCCAAGGGGGTGCTGCTGGTGGGTCCGCCGGGCACGGGCAAGACCCTGCTCTCCAAGGCCGTGGCCGGCGAGGCAGGCGTGCCCTTCTTCATCATCAGTGGCTCCGAATTCGTGGAGCTGTTCGTGGGGGCCGGCGCTGCCCGCGTGCGGGATCTGTTTGAGGAAGCCAAGAAAAAGGCACCCTGCATTATCTTCATCGACGAACTCGACGCCATCGGCAAGAGCCGCGCCGGCTCGATGGGGGTGGTAGGCGGCAACGACGAGCGCGAGCAGACGCTCAACCAGCTGCTCACCGAGATGGACGGCTTCGCCGCCAAGGACAAGCCGGTGATCGTGCTGGCGGCCACCAACCAGCCGGAAGTGCTGGATGCGGCGCTGCTACGCCCGGGCCGCTTCGACCGCCAGGTGCTGGTCGACCGCCCCGACCTGTCTGGCCGTCGCACGATCCTGGGCATCTATGCCAAGAAAGTGAAGCTCTCCGAGGGCGTCGACCTCGACCGCATCGCCCAGGCCACCAGCGGCTTCGCCGGCGCCGACCTGGCCAACCTGGTGAACGAGGCGGCGCTGCTGGCGGCGCGGGCCCGGCGCACCACCGTGGAGCAGAGCGATCTGAACGAAGCGATCGAGCGCGTGGTGGCGGGCCTCGAGAAGAAGAGCCGGGTGCTGCAGCCCGATGAGAAGAAGGTGGTGGCATACCACGAGGTGGGCCACGCGATCGTGGGGCACCTGATGCCCGGCGGCAGCAAGGTGGCCAAGATCTCGATCGTGCCGCGCGGCATGGCGGCCCTCGGCTACACGTTGCAGCTGCCCACCGAGGAGCGCTTCCTCAATTCCAAGGAGGACCTCGAAGGCCAGATCGCCACGCTGCTGGGCGGCCGCAGCGCCGAGGAGATCGTGTTCGGCGAGGTGACCACCGGCGCCGCCAACGACCTGCAGCGCGCCACCGACATCGCTGAGCAGATGGTGGGCACCTACGGCATGAGCGACACGCTCGGCCCGCTCGCCTACGACAAACAGGGTGGCGGCCGCTTCCTGGGCGGCACCAACAACCCCCGCCGAGCCGTGAGCGACACCACGGCCCAGGCGATCGACCGGGAGGTGCGGGGCCTGGTGGACCGGGCCCATGACCGCGCCCTGGCGATCCTGCGCCACAACCGGGAGCTGCTCGAATCGATCTCCCAGAAGATCCTCGAAAAGGAGGTGATCGAGGGCGACGAACTCAAGGAGCTGCTGGCTGAGAGCGTGTTGCCTGGTGAAGCCCAGCACGCCGCCTGATCCAGCTCTGATCAGGGGCCACCGCTTGACGGCTGGGCCCTTGATCACGGATAAGGGTTCTTTGAGACCGGCCGATGCACGGCGCCGCCTCCACCCCCCTGCCCCCGCCCCTCGCTGAACTGAGCGGCCACGATCTGCTCTCCTCCGCCGACCTGAACGGCGAGCAGACCCAGGCCCTGCTCCAGCTGGCGGGCGATCTCAAGGCCGGCCGCAGCAGCATCGACCTGGGCGGCAAGACCCTCGGCCTGATCTTCTCCAAGTCGTCGACCCGCACCCGGGTGAGCTTCACCGTGGCCATGGCCCGGCTCGGCGGCCAGACCCTGGATCTCAACCCCCAGGTGACCCAGGTGGGCCGAGGGGAGCCGGTGGCCGACACCGCCCGCGTCCTCAGCCGCTACGTGGATGCGCTGGCGATCCGCACCTTCGCCCAGAGCGAACTGGAGGAGTACGCCCACTGGGCCTCGATCCCGGTGATCAATGCCCTCACCGACCTGGAGCACCCTTGCCAGGCCCTGGCCGATTTCCTCACCCTGCAGGAGGCCTTCGGCGAGATCGCAGGTCTCACCCTCAGCTATGTGGGCGACGGCAACAACGTGGCCCACTCGCTGATGCTCTGCGGTGCCCTGTTGGGGGTCAATGTGCGCATCGGCTGCCCTGTGGGCTTCGAACCGGATGCGGCAGTGCTGGAGCGCTCCCAGGCGCTGGCCGCCTCCCGCGGGGCGGTGGTGGAGGTGCTGCACGAACCGGTGGCGGCGGTACGGGGCGCCCATGCCCTCTACACCGACGTGTGGGCCTCGATGGGGCAGGAGCAGGAAAAGGCCGAGCGGGAGCGGGCCTTCGCCGGGTGGTGCCTCGACGAAGCCCTGGTTGCCGAGGCCGACAGCCGCGCCATCGTGCTGCACTGCCTGCCCGCCTACCGGGGCCTGGAGATCAGCGCCGGCGCCATCGAGGGGCCCAGCAGCCGGGTGTTTGACCAGGCCGAAAACCGCCTTCACGCCCAGCAGGCCCTGCTGGCCGCCCTGCTCAGCGGCCAGTGAGCCCGGGCCGCCCTTTACAAGCCCACCGCCAGACGGTACATCTGTATCAGCCACCCGATGCGATGTGTCCCGGTCCAACCAGCGGTCCCTCGACCCGTCCAGCGGTGACCAGCGAGACCTGACGCCGGCGCAGCAGGAGCTCTACGACTGGCTGGCTGACTACATCGGCACCCATCGCCACAGCCCCTCGATCCGCCAGATGATGGAGGCCATGGGTCTGCGCTCGCCCGCCCCGATCCAGAGCCGACTGCGGCACCTGCAGCAGAAGGGCTGGATCACCTGGCAGGAGGGCCAGGCCCGCACCCTGCAGCTGCTGGGCGGCATGACCGCGGGGATTCCGGTGCTGGGGGCCGTGGCTGCCGGTGGCCTGGTGGAGACCTTTGACGACGTGCAGGACCGGCTCGACCTGGCGCCGCTGCTCAAGACCCGCGGCCTGTTCGCCCTCACGGTGAACGGCGACTCGATGGTTGACGCCCACATCGCCGACGGCGACGTGGTGCTGATGGAACCGGTGAACGACGCCAGCCGGCTGCGCAACGGCACGATCGTGAGCGCCCTGGTGCCCGGCAGTGGCACCACCCTCAAGCACTTCCATTGCGATGGGGACACCGTGACGCTGGAGGCGGCCAATCCGGCCTACGAACCGATCGTGCTGCCGGCCGAGCAGGTGAGCGTGCAAGGCAAGCTGGTGGCGGTATGGCGCCAGGTCTGACGGGACAGCCGGCTCTGGCACCACGGCGTAGTAAGCTGGGCTCACGCCTGGCAAGGCCCACGGGCCAGGGCGGTCGACCAGCGACCAATTCCGCCAGGCAGCAACGGGGCCATAGCTCAGCTGGTAGAGCACCTGCATGGCATGCAGGGGGTCAGCGGTTCGAGTCCGCTTGGCTCCATTGTTTATCCGAATCAAAAGACGGTCTCAAGGCCGTCTTTTTTTGTTGTATCGGTCCCCGGTCGACTTCAAGGCCAGTCGCAGCCTGGACGCTCGCTGTGCCAGTGGCGCCTGGTGCAGGCGAGGCCAGGAACCGGATCCAGGGGCCGTTGCGACGTTGCTGTTTTGACTGTTGCGGCTTTCACTGTTGCAGTTTTCACACGGCTGCCGAAAGCGCCCTCCAGAAAACCAATCAAGGGCACACATAGGTTGATTCAATGACGAACCACGACCGCTAAAACCCGCAGATCACTGCGGTAATACCGTGGCGAAATCGGCCTCAGCGCAATGATTTCACTCTCGCTGCAAGGCTACGCCCGCAGACTTCACCGCGCCATCACCCCCATCCTGGTGGCTCCCATCATGCTGACGGCATTCACGGCTGCGCGGCATCCGATGCTGCGCTCACACGGCATAGACAAGGATCCACTGGATCATCCGGATTCACTCGGGCAACTTCCATGTCATCAATCTCAAGCCTGTTTACCCATTGCTGGTGGGGATCCGCCCTGATCCTGGCTGCAACCGGCCTTGCCCTGAACGTGCGGGTATCCCGCCGTCTGGCCCACCACCACCCCAGCGCGGAGCAGCCGGGCACCCCTTGAGCAACGCTCACCAATCGGGGCTGCGCGCGAGCACAGCTCTACAGAAGTGCAG
>JBEDAU010000084.1:0-5989 GCA_041177605.1 Cyanobacteriota bacterium
CCCGGCGGGTTCCGCCCGGCCGGGCTCGGCTTCGCCGCCGGCCACCACCAGGTTGCGAGGTGCCGGCATCGGGCCCTCCTGCTTCACCGTGAGGTAACGGATCACGTCTTCCGACAGACGCATGGCCCGCTCCAGCGGAGCCACGTGCTGCCCGTCGCCATTGTGGTTGAGCTGCACGTAGATCCCCTCGCGGTGCTTGGCGATCGAGTAGGCCAGGCGGCGCTTGCCACGCATCTGACAGTCGAGCACCTCGCCGCCCGCCTCGGTCACCAGGTCGCGGTACTTGGTGATGTGGCTTTCCACTTCCTCTTCCGGGATGTCCGGACGGAGGATGTACATCGTCTCGTAGTACGGCTGCGTCATGGTCGCCTGATGAAGTCGCCTGAAGGGAAAGGAACCAGGGGCTGAGGGGCCTTGCAGAGGGTTTGAACCGCTCTCGAGGCCGTCAGCGACGGATCAACCACCCTACAGCTGCATCCGCACCGCCTCTGACAGGGTGGGGATGTCGGCCTCCTCGCCCCGCAGGCTCTGCACCACGCCGTACACCACCAGCACCAGCACCCCCAGGAACACCGTGTTGCTGAGGGTGCGCAGGGCGAAGTCGAGTCCCAGAGGCACCAGCAGGGTGTTGAAGGCCAGCCTCACGAGCACCAGCACGATGTCGATCAGAATTGCCTGCAGCACGTTGAAGCGGATCAGGTAGGGCACCTGCGGGTTGCGCACCACCGCCAGAAACAGCACCAGAAACACCAGGAAGCTGCCGAACGGCACGGCCTGTTGCAGCAGCGCCAGTGGCAGGGCCGGCAGGCTCAGCCACTGCAGCACCGGGAACTGGCCGAACAGGGGCCCGCCGAATTCGAGTCCATCGCTCCAGGGGAGCAGGTAGGCGGCTGCCGCCAACAGCCCTTGCCAGATCGGAGGCCTCTGCACGAACGGGGCGCGAATCGATGCACGCTAGTCAGCCGCTCTCACCCGCCAGGGCGGATGCAGCGGCGGTGCGCATGGCCGCCACCGGCACCTCCGCCGTACCGCTCCACAGCCGCAGGGCCGCGGCACCCTGCTGCACCAGCATCTCCAGCCCATCGATCGTGCGGCAGCCGTGGGCCGCCGCGGCCTGCAGCAAGGGCGTGGGCCGCGGCACGTAGATCAGGTCGTACACCGTGGCGCCGGGGGCCAGCAGTGCCAGCTGCCCGGCGCCCAGGGGGCTGCTGGGGCCCTCCAGTGGATCGCCGCTGGAGGCCATGCCCACCGGGGTGCAGTTCACCACCAGCCCTGCGGAGCGCAGCGCGCTCTCCAGGCAGCTCCAGGGGGTGGCCCGCAGCTGGGGTGCCCAGGGCTGGCAATCGGCCACCAGTGCCGCCAGGGGTTCCGGCCGCCGCCCGGCCAGCAGGATCTCGCCGCAGCCGAGCTCCACCAGGGCGGCCACCACGGCCCGGGCACTGCCGCCGCAGCCCAGCACCACGGCCCGTTGCCCCTGCCAGGACTGCTGCCGCAGCGGAGCCAGGAAGCCCTCCACGTCGGTGTTGGTGCCATGCCAGCCACCCCCCGCCAGGGGCACCAGAGTGTTCACCGCCCCCACCCGCTCGGCCAGTGGCGAGAGCTCCCGGCACAGCCCCGCCACCGCCTGTTTGTGGGGGATGGTCACGTTGAGGCCGCGGCAGCCCAGTGCCGCCAGGGCCTCCACCACCACCGCCAGCTGCTCGGCTGGGGTGGGCAGGGCCAGATAGATCCAGTCGAGCCCCAGGGCCGCCAGGGCCGCGTTGTGCATCAGCGGCGAGAGCGAATGGCCCACCGGATCGCCGAGGAGCCCCACCAGCGCGGTGTGGGCCGTGATCGGCAGGGTTCTGGGCTGAACCATGGCGGCGCAGAGCTGGCAGCGGAACCGTAGGTGGACGTTCGGGTTCTGTTCGGGAACCACCCCTCGCCTGCCCCTGCTCCGGCTGCTGAAGATGCAGTGATCAAATCAGCACCACGTTGGAGGTGGAAATCCATGGGCAAGGTCGTTGGCATTGATCTCGGCACCACGAACAGCTGCGTGGCCGTGATGGAGGGCGGCAAGCCCAGCGTGATCGCCAACGCCGAGGGTTTCCGCACCACCCCCTCGGTGGTGGCCTACACCAAGAACCAGGACCAGCTGGTGGGGCAGATCGCCAAGCGCCAGGCGGTAATGAACCCCGAAAACACCTTCTATTCGGTGAAGCGCTTCATCGGCCGCCGCGTCGATGAGGTCAACGAGGAGTCGAAGGAGGTGAGCTATGGCGTGGAGAAGGCGGGCTCCAATGTGAAGGTGAAGTGCCCGGTGCTCAACAAGCAGTTCGCCCCCGAGGAGGTGAGCGCCCAGGTGCTGCGCAAGCTGGCCGAAGACGCCGGCAAATACCTCGGTGAAACGGTCACCCAGGCGGTGATCACGGTGCCCGCCTACTTCAACGACTCCCAGCGCCAGGCCACCAAGGACGCCGGCAAGATCGCCGGCCTTGAGGTGCTGCGGATCATCAACGAGCCCACCGCCGCTGCTCTGGCCTACGGCCTCGACAAGAAGAGCAACGAGCGCATCCTGGTGTTCGACCTGGGCGGCGGCACCTTCGACGTGTCGGTGCTCGAGGTCGGCGACGGCGTGTTCGAGGTGCTCTCCACCTCCGGTGACACCCACCTGGGCGGCGACGACTTCGACAAGGTGATCGTGGATCACCTGGCCGACACCTTCAAGGCCAACGAAGGCATCGACCTGCGCCAGGACAAGCAGGCCCTGCAGCGCCTCACCGAGGCCGCCGAGAAGGCCAAGATCGAGCTCTCCAGCGCCACCCAGAGCGAGATCAACCTGCCGTTCATCACGGCCACCCCCGAGGGTCCCAAGCACCTCGATCTCACCCTCACCCGCGCCAAGTTCGAGGAGCTGGCCAGCAAGCTGATCGACCGCTGCCGGGTGCCGGTGGAGCAGGCGCTCAAGGACGCCAAGCTTGCCTCCGCCGAGCTGGATGAGGTGGTGATGGTGGGTGGTTCCACCCGCATCCCGGCGGTGCTGGAGCTGGTGAAGCGCATCACCGGCAAGGAGCCCAACCAGACGGTGAACCCCGACGAGGTAGTGGCCGTGGGCGCCGCCATTCAGGGCGGTGTGCTCGCCGGTGAGGTCAAGGACATCCTCCTGCTGGATGTCACCCCGCTCTCCCTCGGTGTGGAGACCCTGGGCGGCGTGATGACCAAGATGATTCCCCGCAACACCACCATCCCCACCAAGAAGACCGAGACCTACTCCACGGCGGTGGATGGTCAGACCAACGTGGAGATCCACGTGCTGCAGGGCGAGCGCGAAATGGCCAGCGACAACAAGTCGCTCGGCACCTTCCGCCTCGACGGCATTCCCCCCGCTCCCCGGGGCGTGCCCCAGATCGAAGTGACCTTCGATATCGATGCCAACGGCATCCTCAGTGTGACCGCCAAGGACAAGGGCAGCGGCAAGGAGCAGAGCATCTCGATCACTGGGGCCTCCACCCTCAGTGAGAACGAGGTGGAGAAGATGGTCAAGGATGCCGAGGCCAACGCCGCCGCCGATAAGGAGAAGCGGGAGCGCATCGACCTCAAGAACCAGGCCGAAACCCTGATCTATCAGGCCGAGAAGCAGCTGGGTGAGCTGGGCGACAAGGTGGGCGCCGACGACAAGGCCAAGGTGGAGGCCTCCTCCGCCAAGCTCAAGGAGGCCATGGAGAAGGAGGACTTCGACACCATGAAGTCTGAGCTCGAGACCCTGCAGCAGGCCCTCTACGCCGCCGGTGCCGCTGTTTATCAGCAGGCTGCCGGCGCTGAGGCTGCCGCCGGCGGGGCTCCCGGTGGCAACGGGGCCGGTGGTTCTGGTGCCAGCAGCGACGACGTGATCGACGCTGAGTTCACCGAGAGCAAGTGATCAGGCCGGCTCAGCACGTCAGGCCCCATGGTTTAGTCCTGACCCATGGTTGAGCTGCCGAGCAGCACGCTCACACTGAAAAGCCCCCCAACTGGGGGGCTTTTTTGTGGGGCTCTGACCGTTGCCTGTCAGGCAAGCCTGCCGGTTTGCCCTACTGGCTGAGGGTGGCCAGGGCGGCCCGGGCTTTGCTGAGCACCGGCTCCGGCAGGCTCACGTAGCCCAGGCCTGGGGCCTGCTGCTGGGCCGCCTCGCTCAGGGCATAGCCGAAGCTGGTCTGGAGAGGCGCCAGCTTGCTGCCGTTGCCGCTCTTGTAAAGCAGCACCCAGGTGAAGGTCACGATCGGGTAGCCCGTTGCTGGGTTGGGATCACTGCCGGTGAGGTCTGCGCCGAGGTTCACTGTGGCCAGGGCGGCACTGGCGCTGGCGGCGTCGGGTTTGACGAACTGGCCAGCGCGGTTCTCAAGCGCGGCGGCCTGCAGGGGGCCGCGCACGTAGGCCGTTTCCACGTAGCCGATGCTGCCCTTGGACTGTTGCAGGTTGGCCGACACGCCCTCGTTGCCCTTGGCTCCCACGCCGGTGGGCCAGTTCACGGATTTGCCGGTGCCGGGGCCGCTCTTCCAGCTGGGACTGAAGGCCGCCAGGGAGTTGGTGAAGTTGTAGGTGGTGCCGGAGCCATCGGAGCGCACCACCACCTGGATCTTCTGATCGCCGCAGCCCAGCTGCTTGAAGTTGGTGATCTTGCCCTCGAAGATCTGCACCAGCTGGCTCTGGCTCAGTTTGAGCTCGCAGCCCGGCAGGTTGTAAGCCACGGCAATGGCGCCAGCCGTGAGGGGCAGTTGCACCACGCCCCGCTTGATGGCTGCGGCTTCCGAGGCGTCGAGCGGGCGGTCGCTGGCTGCGAAGTCGACGGTGCCGGCCTCGAACTGCCGGACCCCGGCGCCGGAGCCCACCGACTGGTAATTGACCCGGATTTTCTCCTTGCTGGCCAGATCGGCGAACCAGCGCTGGTAGATGCTGGCGGGAAAGCTGGCACCCGCACCCTGCAGGGAGGCGCTGGGAGCGCTGCAGGCAGCCAGGCTGCTCAGGCAGGCTGCGCCGCTGGCAGCGGCGATCAGCCGGCGGGCACGGACGGGATGGACAGCCATGGGATCGGCAGGGCTGGCGGCAGATTAGGGGTTGGCTAACGGCCTGCCGTGATCTGGGCCCAGGCCCATTCGGCACTGGCCGGGGCCAGCAGGACGCCGTTGCGGTAGTGGCCGCCCACCACCAGCAGGCCGGGCTCGGGCTGCTCCAGCACCGGCGCCGGCCGGCCCACGGGGCGGCAGCGCAATCCCTGCCACTGGCGCACCACCCGGGCGTCGTCCAGCCAGGCCAGTGCGGCGCTACTGATACCGGTGTCGGCGGCGTTCCCCCAGCGGCGCAGCTCGGCCAGGGCCTGGGCACAGGCCCGCTGTCCGGGCTCGAGTGTGGCGCCGAGCCAGCAGCGTCTGCCGCCCTGCAGATCCGGCCGTGGCACCAGGTTCACGCCCTTCCACACGGTCGCTCCAGGCCAGTTCCAACCCGGCGGCTGAGCCAGCTCCAGCTCCAGGGCCTGCCCCAGCACCGGCTCCATCGGGATCCGGTGGCCGAGGGGCGCCAGCAGGGCGCCGCTGGCGACTCCGGCACTGATCACCAGCCAGGGCGCCGTCGCTCGGCCGCCGCCGCGGCCGTGCACCAGCCAGCCGGAACCGTGGCGCTCGATCCGTGCCGCCGCATCGCGATGGGCCTGCAGACCCAGGCGGCGACAGTCGCTCCAGAGGGCCTGCAGCAAGGAGCCGGGGTCGAGCTGTCCGTCGTGGGGGGAGTGGAGGGCACTGAGGGCCCCGGCGGGCACCGCCGGGGTCAGGCCGCTCAGCCGTTGGCGGTCCCAGAGCTCCAGGGTGATCCCCTGCCGCTGGCGCTGGTCCACCAGCCGCTGCTGCCGCTCCTGCTCGTCAGGGGTTGAGGCCAGCAGCAGCAGGCCCTGGCGCCGGGGAATGGCGTGGCCCGCCAGCGCCAGCTCGGCCAGCCACTGTTGCCAGAGGCTGTGGCTGCGCTGCCGCAGCCTCTGGCA
>JBEDAU010000085.1:0-2728 GCA_041177605.1 Cyanobacteriota bacterium
GTGCCGGTGCAGAAGCTCACCGAGAGCGAGTCGGCCAAGTTGCTCAACATGGAGGAGACCCTCCACCAGCGCCTGATCGGTCAGGACGAGGCCGTCAAGGCCGTCTCCCGCGCCATCCGCCGCGCCCGGGTGGGTCTGAAGAACCCCAACCGCCCGATTGCCAGCTTCATCTTCTCCGGTCCCACCGGCGTGGGCAAAACCGAGCTCACCAAGTCACTGGCGGCCTACTTCTTCGGCAGCGAAGAGGCCATGATCCGCCTCGACATGTCGGAGTTCATGGAGCGCCACACCGTCAGCAAGCTGATCGGTTCGCCTCCGGGCTACGTGGGCTTCAACGAGGGTGGTCAGCTCACCGAAGCTGTGCGGCGCCGTCCCTACACCGTGGTGCTGTTCGACGAGATCGAGAAGGCCCACCCCGATGTGTTCAATCTGCTGCTGCAGCTGCTGGAAGACGGTCGCCTGACCGATTCCAAGGGCCGCACGGTGGACTTCAAGAACACCCTGATCATCATGACCTCGAACATCGGTTCGAAGGTGATCGAGAAGGGTGGTGGCGGCCTGGGCTTTGAGTTCTCCGGGGAGGCGGCTGAAGATACCCAGTACAACCGCATCCGTTCCCTGGTGAATGAGGAGCTGAAGCAGTACTTCCGCCCCGAGTTCCTCAACCGTCTTGACGAAATCATCGTCTTCCGCCAGCTCAGCCGCGACGAAGTCAAGGAGATCGCCAAGATCATGCTCAAGGAGGTCTTCGGGCGGATGGAGGAGAAGGGCATCCACCTCTCGGTGACCGATGCCTTCAAGGAACGCCTGGTGGAGGAGGGCTACAACCCCTCCTACGGCGCCCGCCCGCTGCGCCGAGCCGTGATGCGCCTGCTGGAAGACTCCCTGGCCGAGGAATTCCTCAGCGGTCGCATCGGCGAAGGCGACAGCGCCGTGGTGGATGTCAACGAGGAGAAGCAGGTGGTGATCCGCAAGACCACCGTGCCCGCCGCCCTGCCGGAGCTCGCCGGTGCCAGTGCCTGAGCTCAGCAGCCACGCCACCGCCCCGGCCCGTGTGCTGCGCGGGCCTGGTGCCTGGCGTGAGGCCCTGGAGCCGATCGCGGCCCTAGGCCGCAGACCGCTGCTCCTGGGCCGCAGTGACGCCACCGGCGCACTGCGCCAGCAGCTGCAGCACGACCTGGCCGCGATCGGGGCCGCCCCCCTGCAGGCGACCCTCCAGCACGACTGCTGCGAAGCCGACCTGGAGCGCCTGGCCGACCAGGTCCGCAGCGGTGGCTGCGATGCGGTGATCGCCGCCGGCGGCGGCAAGGTGCTCGATGCCGGCAAGCTGCTAGCCGATCGCCTCGATCTGGCCTGCGTCACCGTTCCCACCAGCGCGGCCACCTGCGCCGGCTGGACGGCCCTGGCCAACGTGTATTCGGCGGAGGGGGCCTTCCGCCATGACGTGGCACTGCAGCGCTGCCCCGAGCTGCTGGTGTTCGACCACACCCTGGTGCGCCAGGCGCCGCCCCGGACCCTGGTGAGCGGCATCGCCGATGCCATGGCCAAGTGGTATGAGGCCTCCGTGAGCAGTGGCGGCTCGGGCGATGGCCTGATCCAGCAGGCCGTGCAGATGGCCCGCGTGCTGCGGGACCAGTTGCTGCTCGACGCCGCGGTGGCCGTGACCGATGCCCACCGCGGCGATGCCCCCCCCAGCGAGGCCTGGGTCCGGGTGGCGGAGGCCTGCGGCCTGACCGCCGGACTGATCGGTGGCATCGGTGGGGCCCGCTGCCGCACCGTGGCCGCCCACGCCGTGCACAACGGCCTCACCCAGTTGCCCGCCATCCACCACTGGCTGCACGGCGAAAAGGTGGGCTTCGGCATCCTGGTGCAGCTGCGGCTCGAGGAGCAGCTGGGAGGCAACCAGCTGGCCGGCCAGGCGCGACGCCAGCTACTGCCGCTGTTCGCCGAGCTGGGGATCCCCTGCAGCCTCGATGATCTGGGCCTGGCCAGCGCCAGCCTGAGCGACCTGCAACAGGTGTGCGCCTTCGCCTGTGCCCCAGGCTCCGATCTTCACCACCTGCCCTTTCCCGTGGCTCCCCCCGACCTGCTGGCCGCCCTGGTGACTGCCGGCAGCGGCGACCGGCAGCCCGCATGAGCCTGCAACGCTGCCAGGAGTTGGTGGCCGCCGCGGCCAGCCAGCTGCGCGATCCCCAGGGCCGTGCCCTGGCGGCGGCCGTGCAGTGGTGGCCCCTGGAGGGCCTGCCCGAGGCCTGGCCCGTGGCCGTGGTCAACCCCGACGCCCCAGACCACAGGGGCGGCTCCGATCCAGGCGGCAGGGGGCCAGGGGAGCCGGTACTGCTGCTGCACGGATTCGACAGCTCCTTTCTCGAATTCCGGCGGCTGGCTCCCCTGCTCAGCCCCGGCTCTCCGCTCTATGTGCCCGACCTGTTCGGCTTTGGCTTCTGCCCCCGGCCAGCCGACCTGCGCTACGGCCCGCCGGCGGTGCTGGAGCATCTCGAGGCCCTGGTGACGGAGATCCAGCGGCGCCACCAGCGACCCGTGGGCCTGATCGGCGCCTCCATGGGCGGGGCGGTGGCCGTGGAGCTGGCCCGGCGGCTGGGAGAGCGGATCAGCCGTCTGCTGCTGCTGGCTCCCGCCGGCCTCACCGGCCGGCCGATGCCGCTCCCCCCCCTGCTCGACGGGCTGGGGGTGCGGTTTCTGGCCCTGCCGGGGGTGCGTCGGGGCC
>JBEDAU010000086.1:0-5336 GCA_041177605.1 Cyanobacteriota bacterium
GCTTCAGGCGGGCGCCGGTCCACAGCACGTCCGGGTCGGAGATGTTGTTGATGGCCATCAGCCGGTCCATGCTCGTGCCGTAGCGGTCGGCGATGGCCGAGAGGCTCTCGCCCGGCTGCACCACATGCTGGCCGGGCTTGCCGCCCCCAGGGCCAGGGGCGCTGCCGGCCTGGCGCCGGGCTGCCGATGGGCGTCCGGGGATCGCCAGGCGGGTGCCCGCCATCACCAGGTTGGGGTCACCGATGCCGTTGACCGCCATCAGGCGCTCGGTGGTGGTGCCGAAGCGATCGGCGATCTCGGAGAGGGTCTCGCCGCTCCGCACGGTGTAGGGGGCGGTGGGCAGCGGCGCCGGCGCTGCCGGGCTGCGTCGGCTGGAGCCGCTCACCACCAGCCGCTGGCCGGCCACCACCCGGTCGGGGTCGGCGATGCCGTTGAGCTGCATCAGCCGGCTGAGGCTGAGGCCGTGGCGGTCGGCGATGTCGGAGAGGGTGTCCCCGGGCTGCACGGTCACCGTGCTGCCACCACCACCGGCCCTGCTGCCGCCCCTGCTCCCCGATCCGGGGATCACCAGGGGGGTGCCCTCCATCACCAGGTCGGGATTGGTGATGCCGTTGGCCTGCATCAACCGGGTGAGGCTGACGCCGTGGCGTTCGGCAATCTCGGAGAGGGTTTCGCCCGCCTTCACCACCACGTTGGCGTGGGCGTCATGCCCCAGCAGGGCCGGCATGGGCAACACCACCGCTAGGGCCAGGGCTGCAAGCGAGCGGCGCATGGACACCACCAATAGATTCGCAAACCATAGGTTGGGTCTCCGCGGCCAGCCAGCCCGGCGGAGCCGCCCAGCGATCAAAGCTTCTGATCACCCCGGCCGCCGGCCTGGTGCCGGGCCCTCAGCCCAGCAGGCGCCGCACCAGGGCCAGCTTGCCGGCGTAGGGCGGATAGCGGAAGGGAAGGTCGAGCGCGAACGGCCGCGCCAGCACGCTGCGCAGGTGGGAGAAGGTGTCGAAGCCGGCCTGGCCGTGGTAGCGGCCGATGCCGCTCTCCCCCACGCCGCCGAAGGGCAGTTCGGCCGCCCCGGCCTGCAGCACCACGTCGTTGAAGCACACGCCGCCGGAGCTGGTGGTGGCCAGGGTGCGCTGCTGGGCGGCGCGGCTGCGGCTGAACAGGTAGAGGGCCAGGGGCTTGGGCCGCCGGCGCACCTGGGCGAGGGCTTCGTCGAGGGAGGCGATGGGGAGCACCGGCAGGATCGGGCCGAACAGCTCCTCCTGCATCAGCGGGTCGTCGAGGTTCTCCACCGCCACCAGGGTGGGCTCGATCCGCCGTTGCTCCTCCAGCCAGCGACCGCCCACCAACACCTGGCCGCGGGCCTGGGCCCCCTCCAGCAACTGCCGCAGCCGCTGGAACTGGGCCTGGTTCACGATCGCCCCCAGATCGGGCGAGTGGAGCGGATCGCCCCCGTAGAACCGCCCGATCTCGGCGGCCATGGCCGCCACCAGCGGTTGGCGCAAGGTGGAGTCCACCAGCAGGTGGTCGGGGGCGATGCAGGTCTGGCCGGCGTTGATGCTCTTGCCCCACACCAGCCGACGGGCGGTGGTGGCGACGGGCGCATCGGCCAGCACGATCGCCGGACTCTTGCCGCCCAGCTCCAGGGTGATCGGGGTGAGGTGCCGGGCCGCGGCGGCCATCACCAGCCGCCCCACCCGGCCGCCGCCGGTGAAGAAGATGTGATCGAAGCGCTCCTCCAGCAGCTGGGCCGCCACGGTGCCATCGCCACACACCACCTGCACCACCTCGGGCGGGAAGGCCGTGGGGATCAGGCGGGCGATCAGCTCGGCGGTATGGGGGGCGTGCTCGGAGGGCTTGAGCACGGCTGCATTGCCCGCGGCCAGGGCACTCACCAGGGGGTGGAGGCAGAGCTGGAAGGGGTAGTTCCAGGGGCCGATGATCAACACGCAGCCCAGGGGCTCGGCCTGCACCCAGGCCCGGGCCGGACTGAGCGCCAGCGAGACCCCGGCCCGCCGCGGTGCCATCCAGCGGCGCAGTTGCCGGCGGGTGAGGGCCAGCTCCTGGCGCACGGCCACCAGCTCAAAGTGGGCCTCCAGCGGTGGTTTGCCCAGGTCGGCGGCCAGGGCCTCCGCCACCTCCTGCTCGTGGGCGTCGAGCAGGTGGGCCAGCCGATCGAGCTGCTCCAGCCGCCAGGTGAGGGGACGGGTGCGTCCCGCCTCCACCGGCGCGCGCATGGCCTGGATCGGCAGGGACGTGGGCATCGGGCTAGGGATGTGACCTCCAGCCTGGCAAATGCGGGCCAGAGCCAGTGCCCCGCAACCGCCCGCCACCAGCGACCACCGGCCCACGCTGCCCGGGTGGAAACCGGGAGCAACCCGAGCCGTCGCCGGGGGCAGGGACACCCACGTGCCACAAAAGCCCTTGACGAGACTTGAACTCGTGACCTCTCCCTTACCAAGGGAGTGCTCTACCGCTGAGCTACAAGGGCGTGTGGTGGATGGGCCGGGTTGGATTTGAACCAACGTAGGCAGAGCCAGCGGATTTACAGTCCGCCCCCATTAACCACTCGGGCACCGACCCGAACCACACCCCGAGAACTTACCAGCCCACGGGTCCCCAGGGCTTCCCTGCCTACGATCCAAGCCAGTGGCGTGCGGGTTCCGCAGGCGGTCAGGATGCGCGTGCTGCTGCTCAACGGTCCCAACCTCAATCTGCTGGGCCTGCGCGAGCCCGGCCTGTATGGCGCCCGCAGCCTGGAGATGATCGAAGCCGAGCTGGCGCGGCAGGCCGCCGCCCTGGCCGTGGAGCTGGCGTGCTTTCAGAGCAACCACGAGGGTGCCCTGGTGGATCGCATTCACCAGGCCCGCGGCGCCGTGGACGGCATCCTGATCAATGCCGGCGCCTACACCCACACCTCGATCGCCCTGCGCGATGCGCTGCTGGGGGTGGCGATTCCCTACGTGGAGCTGCACCTGAGCAACGTGCATGCCCGGGAGCCGTTCCGCCACCACTCCTACCTGGCCGACCGGGCGGTGGGCGTGATCTGCGGCTTCGGGCCGGGCAGTTACGGTCTGGCCCTCGAGGGCCTGGTGGCCCACCTGCGCAGCCAGCCTTGACCCAGCTCGTCTTCAGCGTTCCGGCCGTCGCGCGTGAGCCCCGCATGCCCTGCGGCCGGATCAAGTGGCTGGCGGCCCCCACCAGCAGCGCCTGGCTGGAGCAGGCGATCGCCCAGCCCGACCTGCTGCTGGTCGACCACGCCCACTGCGAGCGCAAGGCGGCGGGCGTGGCCCTGCAGCTGATGTTCCGCTACCCGGGGGATGGGGCCCTGGCGGCGGTGCTCAGCCCCCTGGCCCGCGAGGAGCTGGAGCACTTCGAGCTGTTGCTGGCGGTGCTGGCCCGCCGCGGCATCGCGCTGAGGCCGCTGCAGGCCCCGGCCTACGGCGCCGAGCTCACCCGGGCGGTGCGGCGGGAGGAGCCGGGCCGCATGCTCGATGCCTTTCTGGTGGCCGGCCTGATCGAGGCCCGCAGCCACGAGCGCATGGCCCTGCTGGCGGCACACCTGGGCGATCCGGAGCTGCGGGCGCTCTACGGGGAGCTGCTGGCCAGCGAGGCGCGGCACTTCGGCCTCTACTGGCTGCTGGCCGAGGAGCGCTACGGGCGCGAGGCCACCGTGGCCCGGCTCGAGGAGCTGGCCGCACGGGAGGTGCGGGCGCTCCAGGGCCTGCCCGCAGTTGCCCAGCTGCGCATGCACTCCCCGGGGGTGGAGCGGATTCAGGCCGCCGGCGCCAGCAGCTGATCCAGGCGGGGATAGCGCGCCGCGATCGGGTCGCCGGTGAACTGGGCCACCCAGCCCTCGGGGTTGTCGAAGAAGCGCAGGGCGCAGAAGCTGGGTTCGGGGCCCATGTCGAACCAGTGCCGGGTGCCGGCGGGCACGGCGATCCAGTCGCCCGCCTCGCAGAGCACCTGCAGCACCACCGCGCCGAGGTGCAGGCAGAACAGACCCCGGCCCTCCACGAAGAAGCGCACCTCGTCTTCGCTGTGGGTGTGCTCGGCCAGGAACTTCTGGCGCAGGGCGTCGCGATCGGGGTGATCGGGCGTCAGGCGGATCGCATCCACGGTGGGGTAGCTGCCGCCGGCCTGCACCCGGGCCACCTCGGCGGCGTAGGCCGCCAGGATCTGCTCCTGGCCGGCGCCTGCGGGCAGGGAGTGGGGGGCGGGCCAGCGCTGGAAGCCGATGCCGCGGCCGGCCAGCTCCCGGCGGATCAGCTCGGGATCGCTGGTGACCAGCTCCGGCAGCGTTGCGTCAGGGTGATCGCTGGCATCGTGCCGGTAGAGGGCAAGCAGGGTCATGGCACTGGCGCCGCAGCGTTCCAACCTAGGCAGCGCCGGCCCGCAGCCCGGCGTCAGCGTGGTGAGCGTGGGTCCCGGGGATCCGGAGCTGCTCACCGTGGCGGCGGTGCGGGCGATCGAGGCGGCCGATCTGGTGGCCTATCCGGTGGCCCGGGACGGGGGCGAGGGCATGGCGGCGGCGATCGCGGCCCCCTGGATCGGCGCCGGGCAGCGTCGGCTGCCGCTGCTGTTTCCGATGGTGGCGGAGGCGGGCCCCCGCATCGCCGCCTGGCACGCCGCTGCCGATGCCCTGGCCGCGGCGGTGGCGGCCGGGGATGGGGTGGTGCTGCTCTGCGAGGGGGATGGCTCGCTGTTCGCCAGCAGCTCCTATGCCCTGCTGGCCCTGCGCCGGCGCCATCCGGCCTGCCCGCTGCGGCTGATTCCCGGCGTGCCGGCGGTGTGTGCGGCGGCGGCGGCGGCCAGCAGCACCGGCTGGATCTGGCCCCTGGCCCTGCAGGACGATGGCCTGCTGGTGCGTCCCACCCCCGCCAGCCCGGCGGCGTTGGTGGCGCTGCTGGAGGCCGCGGCGGCCAGCGGCACCGTGCTGGGCCTGCTCAAGCTGGGTCGCCGCTGGGCCTGGGTGCGGCCGCTGCTGGCGGAGCGGGGTCTGCTGGAGGGGGCCCTGTTCGCCCAGCGGGTGGGCTGGCCCGATCAGCTGGTGGCGCCGGCCGCGGCGGTGCCGCCAGCCGAGCAGCCCTACTTCTCCCTGCTGCTGATCCGTCAGGGCTGGCCGGCGGTGTTGCCGTAGGCCTGCTCCAGCAGGGCCAGGGCCTCGGCGGGGGTGGGGGCGCGCATCAGGGCGTGGCGCAGCTGGGGCGCGCCGGCGAAGCCGGTGCAGGTCCAGCTGAGGTGCTTGCGGGCGATCAGCAGGCCGTGGTCGCCCCGGGCGGCCACCAGGGCCCGCAGCTGCTCGGCGGCCAGGGCCAGCTTCTCGGCGGCGC
>JBEDAU010000087.1:0-5030 GCA_041177605.1 Cyanobacteriota bacterium
GCTCCACTCCGGTCACCGCCTCGAGCAGATCGAGCAGTTCGGCCAGGACGGCCGGGCTGTAGGTGGCCGCCAACTGCTGCTGCAGGGCGCTGAGGCTGGAGCGCTGGGCAGCGCCGCTCTGGCCCAGGGCCTGGAGAAACAGGAGCTGGCTGCCGAGATCCCGCACCGGCCCCTTGAGCCGCTCGTCGGCGCCGAGGGCATCCACGAGCACATTGGTCACAACGAGACCGCTGGCTGGACCGGGAGACTCCCGATCCAGCCAGCGGCGCAGATGGACTCCGAGCTGACGGCCCTGTCCCAAGTCGTGGGTGGGGCTCAGTCGCCCTTGCTGGCCTGCATCCGGGCGCGAGCCTGGGCGAGGGCCTGCTGGGCCTTGATCTTCTCGGGGCTGGGGGCCTGGCCCTCGAAGGTGGCCGCGGCGCTCTGGGCGGCCTCAAAGGCGGCTTCAGCGGCGGCCGCATCGATGCTGCTGCCGAGCTCGGCGCCGTTCACCAGCACGGTCACCTCGTCGGCTTCCACCTCGGCGAAGCCGCCCATCAGGGCGATGGAGCGCCAGCCGGTGCTGTCCTTGAGGCGCATCACGCCGGTGTCGAGGGCGGCCAGCATGGTCACGTGGCCGGGCAGGATGCCCACCTGGCCCGTGGTGCTGGGCAGGATCACCTCATCGGCGCTGCCGTCGAAAACGCTCTGATCCGGGGCCAGAACGCGCAGGGTGAGAGTCATGGCGAAATCTCCTCAGGTGTGATCGCGGGGATCAACCCTTGGCCTCGGCCAGGATCTTCTCGGCCTTGGCCTTCACCTCGTCGATGTTGCCCACCAGGTAGAAGGCAGCCTCGGGCAGGTGATCCAGCTCGCCGGCGAGGATCATGTTGAAGCCCTTGATGGTTTCCTCGAGCTTCACGTACTTACCGGGCATGCCGGTGAACACCTCTGCCACGAAGAAGGGCTGGGAGAGGAACTTCTCGATCTTGCGAGCCCGGTCCACGGTGCGGCGGTCGTCTTCGGACAGTTCGTCCAGACCCAGAATCGCAATGATGTCCTGAAGCTCCTTGTAGCGCTGCAGGGTGGACTGCACGGCGCGGGCGGTGCGGTAGTGCTCGTCACCCACCACGGCGGGCTGGAGCATGGTGCTGGTGGAATCCAGGGGATCCACAGCGGGGTAGATGCCCTTGGAGGCCAGACCGCGGCTCAGCACGGTGGTGGCGTCGAGGTGGGCGAAGGTGGTGGCGGGAGCGGGGTCGGTGAGGTCGTCGGCGGGCACGTAGACGGCCTGGATCGAGGTGATCGAACCCTCCAGGGTGGAGGTGATGCGCTCCTGCAGTTCACCCACGTCGGTGCCGAGGGTGGGCTGGTAACCCACAGCCGAAGGCATACGGCCCAGCAGAGCGGACACCTCCGAGCCGGCCTGCACGAAGCGGAAGATGTTGTCGACGAACAGCAGCACGTCCTGCTTGTTCACGTCGCGGAAGTGCTCGGCCATGGTGAGCGCCGAGAGACCCACGCGCATGCGGGCGCCGGGGGGCTCGTTCATCTGGCCGTAGCAGAGGGCCACCTTCGACTTGGAGAGGTCGTCGGCGTTGATCACGCCGGATTCCTTGAATTCCTCGTAGAGGTCGTTGCCCTCGCGGGTGCGCTCACCCACACCGCCGAACACGGACACGCCGCCGTGCTCCTTGGCGATGTTGTTGATCAGCTCCTGGATCAGCACGGTCTTGCCCACGCCGGCGCCGCCGAACAGGCCCACCTTGCCGCCCTGGCGGTAGGGAGCCAGCAGGTCAATCACCTTGATGCCGGTCTCGAACACCTTCGGCTTGGTCTCGAGCTCGGTAAGCTTGGGAGCTTCGCGGTGGATCGGCGCGGTGGCGGTGGCGTTCACCGGTCCCTGCTCGTCGACGGGCTCACCCAGCACGTTGAAGATGCGGCCGAGGGTGGCCTCACCCACGGGCACGGAGATCGGAGCGCCGGTGTCGACCGCTTCCATGCCGCGCACCAGGCCGTCGGTGCTGCTCATGGCCACGGCGCGCACGCGGTGATCGCCCAGCAGCTGCTGCACCTCAGCGGTGAGGGCCACGGTCTGGCCGGCGGAATTCTTGGCCTCGATGCGGAGGGCGTTGTAAATCCTGGGCAGCTTGCCGGCCGGAAATTCAACGTCGAGCACCGGGCCGATCACTTGGCGCACGATGCCTTTGGTGCCGGTGGCGGTAGCAGCAGCCATAGGGAGGTAAGTCGCGGAGAGCGCACAGCGGGACTATCCCGCTTAGAGCGGCGCAACCTTACCACCGCGTTCCCTCGGCCCGGGGCAGCCCGGCCGGCCCACCCGAGGGCCCGACCGGGACGGTTCGGTCACCCGCACGGCAGGGCACTGGTCAGGCCGCCGCTCCGATCCATAGGTTGGCACTCAGGCGGAGCGAGTGCCAGATCGGCGCTCGGCCGCGCCTGATGGCGTCTGAGACGCCATGTCATTGCATCTGCGTTCGTTACGGCGTCAACCCGAATCAATCCATGGCAGCTGTTTCCCTCAGCGTCTCCACCGTCAAGCCCCTCGGAGACCGCATCTTCATCAAGGTCTCCGAGTCGGAGGAAAAGACCGCCGGCGGCATCCTGCTGCCCGACACCGCCAAGGAGAAGCCCCAGGTGGGTGAGGTGGTCCAGGTGGGTCCCGGCAAGCGCAACGACGACGGCAGCCGTCAGGCTCCCGAGGTGAGCGTGGGCGACAAGGTTCTCTACAGCAAGTACGCCGGAACCGACATCAAGCTCGGCTCCGATGAGTACGTGCTGCTCTCCGAGAAGGACATCCTCGCCATCGTCAACTGAGTCTGGCGATCCCGTGTACCGGCCGTGCAGGTTCAGGCTGCCGGCCCGTTCACCCGTTCACTGTTCACTCCCTCCATCGACTGAACGTCACCCATGGCTAAGCGCATCATTTACAACGAGCAGGCCCGCCGCGCCCTCGAAAAAGGCATCGATATCCTGGCCGAATCCGTTGCCGTCACCCTCGGTCCCAAGGGCCGCAACGTGGTGCTGGAGAAGAAGTTCGGCGCCCCTCAGATCATCAACGACGGCGTCACCATCGCCAAGGAGATCGAGCTCGAGGATCACATCGAGAACACCGGTGTGGCCCTGATCCGTCAGGCCGCCTCCAAGACCAACGACGCTGCTGGTGACGGCACCACCACCGCCACCGTGCTGGCCCACGCCATGGTGAAGGCTGGCCTGCGCAACGTGGCCGCTGGCGCCAACGCCATCACCCTCAAGAAGGGCATCGACAAGGCCTCTGAGTTCCTGGTCAAGAAGATCGAGGAGCACGCCAAGCCGATCTCTGATTCCAACGCCATCGCCCAGGTGGGCACCATCTCGGCCGGCAACGACGAAGAGGTGGGCCGCATGATCGCCGACGCCATGGACAAGGTCGGCAAGGAAGGCGTGATCTCCCTGGAAGAAGGGAAGTCGATGACCACCGAGCTGGAGGTCACCGAGGGCATGCGCTTCGACAAGGGCTACATCTCGCCCTACTTCGCCACCGACACCGAGCGCATGGAAGCGGTGCTCGAGGAGCCCTACATCCTGCTCACCGACAAGAAGATCGGCCTGGTGCAGGATCTGGTGCCCGTGCTCGAGCAGATCGCCCGCACCGGCAAGCCCCTGCTGATCATCGCTGAGGACATCGAGAAGGAGGCCCTCGCCACCCTGGTGGTGAACCGCCTGCGCGGCGTGCTGAACGTGGCCGCCGTCAAGGCTCCTGGCTTCGGCGATCGCCGCAAGGCCATGCTCGAAGACATCGCCGTGCTGACCAACGGCCAGCTGATCACCGAGGATGCCGGCCTCAAGCTGGAGAACGCCAAGCTGGAGATGCTGGGCACCGCCCGCCGCATCACCATCAACAAGGACACCACCACCATCGTGGCCGAAGGCAACGAGGTGGCCGTGAAGGCCCGCTGCGAGCAGATCCGCAAGCAGATGGATGAAACCGACTCCTCCTATGACAAGGAGAAGCTGCAGGAGCGTCTGGCCAAGCTGAGCGGCGGTGTGGCCGTGGTCAAGGTGGGTGCCGCCACCGAGACCGAGATGAAGGACAAGAAGCTGCGCCTGGAAGACGCCATCAACGCCACCAAGGCGGCTGTTGAAGAGGGCATCGTTCCTGGCGGTGGCACCACCCTGGCCCACCTGGCTCCTGCTCTGGAAGAGTGGGCCAGCGCCAACCTCTCCGGCGAGGAGCTGATCGGCGCCACCATCGTGGCTTCCGCCCTCACCGCTCCCCTCAAGCGCATCGCTGAGAACGCTGGTGTGAACGGCTCCGTGGTGGCCGAGCACGTGAAGAACAAGCCCTTCTCCGAGGGCTACAACGCCGCCACCGGCGAGTACGTCGACATGCTGGCCGCTGGCATCGTCGATCCCGCCAAGGTGACCCGCTCCGGTCTGCAGAATGCCGCCTCCATCGCCGGCATGGTGCTCACCACCGAGTGCATCGTGGCTGATCTGCCCGAGAAGAAGGAAGCTGCTCCCGCCGGTGGCGGCATGGGCGGCGGCGACTTCGACTACTGATCGCAGTCGTAGCGATTCACCATCGCGTTTCGGGAGGGCTTCGGCCCTCCTTTTTTATTGGTTGTGTGGTCGCGGATGGCATATTGGCTCAAGGAATATTCCGAGTTTTTCTTTGCCAAGGGCAATGCTCTGGATCTGGCGATCGCGGTGGTCGTCGGCAGGCAGTTTCAGCAGATTGTTGACTCGTTGACGCAGGATCTGCTGATGCCGTTGCTGAATCCTCTTGTCCGTAGTGGTAATTGGGAGGATCTGGTGATTCCCTATTACGGCGGGGCGCTGGAGATTGGCAAGATGCTGAGTGTCCTCCTCAATTCCCTGCTGATCGGTTGGGCGGTGTTCTTCCTGCTCAAGTTGATGAATCGCATGAAGCGAATGGGCGCCGAATCGCTCGGTCGTACCCGAGCTGATTGATTCGGCTCTGGCGCGACGAGGCCGAGGGCTGAAAAGTGTTCGTGGTGGACAGTTTGCGGCTGACCGCTCTGAAAAGG
>JBEDAU010000088.1:0-5030 GCA_041177605.1 Cyanobacteriota bacterium
ACCCCACCATCGCCTCCAAGCGCTGGGTGTACCGCCAGTACGACCACCAGGTGCAGGCCAACACCGTGGTGCCCCCCGGCGGCGCCGATGCGGCCGTGGTGCGGCTGCGGCCCCAGCAGGGCGAGGGCGCCATGGCGGCGGCCACCCGTGGTGTGGCGGCGGTGGTGGATTGCCCCAACCGCTGGGTGGCCCTCGATCCCGAGCGCGGTGGCATGGCGGCGGTGGCCGAAGCCGCTCGCAACCTCAGCTGCGTCGGCGCCGAGCCCCTGGCTGTCACCGACAACCTCAACTTTCCCTCCCCCGAAACCCCCACCGGCTACTGGCAGCTGGCCCTGGCCTGCCGCGGCCTCTCGGCCGCCTGCTCGGCCCTCGAGACGCCGGTGACCGGCGGCAACGTCTCCCTCTACAACGAGACCCGCCTGCCCGACGGCTCGATGCAGCCGATCCACCCCACGCCGGTGGTGGGCATGGTGGGGCTGGTGCACGATCTGGCCCAGGTGCGGGGTCAGGCCTGGTGCGCAGCCGGCGATGCGATCTGGCTGCTGGGGGTGCCGCTGGAAACGGGGGAGGCTCCCGCCGATCCCCGCCTGGGCCTGGCCGGCAGCAGCTACCTGGAGCGGATTCATGGAGCCGTCACCGGGCGCCCGCCGCAGATCGATCTGGCGCTGGAGCGCGCCGTGCAGGGCTTCCTGCGCCAGGCGATTGCCCAGGGCCTGATCGCTTCCGCCCACGACCTCAGCGACGGCGGCCTGGCCGTGGCCGCGGCCGAGTGCTGCATGGCCGGCGCCCTCGGGGCTGAGCTCGAGCTCCCGGCCAGCAGTGCCCGGCTGGATCGTCTGCTGTTCGCCGAGGGCGGCGCCCGCATCCTGGTGAGCGTACCGGCTGCCCAGGTTGCCGCCTGGCAGCAGGCCCTGGAGCACCTCGATGGTGCAGCCCCGGGCAGCGTGCCTGCCCAGCCCCTGGGGCAGGTGAGTGCTGCGAGCCATCTGCGGATCCACCACGGCGGTGCCGACCTGGTGGACCTGCCTCTGGCCCAGCTGCGCGAGTGCTTCGAGCAGGCCATCCCCCGTCGCATGGGGGTGGATCTGCCGCCCACGGCCTAGCCAGGCTGCTGATGCACAATGTGACTGTATCCGCCGTCACCCCGGGCCTGTGCTGAAGGACGAGCTGTCTGCTGAGCACCGGTCCGAGCAGCAGGCAGAGGGCGCTCACCGTGTTGACCACCGTCCGGACAAGCCGGAAGAGGCCTGCGGCGTGTTCGCGGTGCTGGCGGCCGATCAGCCGGTGGCCAATCTCACCTATTTCGGTCTCTACGCCCTGCAGCACCGCGGCCAGGAATCGGCCGGGATCGCCGCCTTCGGCGCCGATGGCAAGGTGCGTCTCCACAAGGACATGGGCCTGGTGAGCCAGGTGTTCGACCAGGAGGTGCTCGAGCGCCTGCCCGGCCACCTGGCCATTGGCCATAACCGTTACTCCACCACCGGCAGCAGCAAGGTCTGCAATGCCCAGCCGGTGCTGCTCAACACCCGGCTGGGCCCGATGGCACTGGCCCACAACGGCAACCTGGTCAACGCCTCGGAATTGCGCCAGGCCCTGGAACCCCTGGCCCAGGAGCTCACCTCCACCACCGATTCCGAGCTGATCGCCCTGGCCGTGCAGGCTGCCGTCAACGATGGTCTGGATTGGGATGGTGCCATCCGCCAGGCCGCGGGTCGCTGCCGCGGCGCCTTCAGCCTGGTGATCGGCACTCCTGAAGGCCTGTTCGCCCTGCGCGATGGCCATGGCATCCGGCCCCTGGTGTTCGGCCATCTCGGCGAGCCAGCCGAGGCCCAGTGGGTGGTGAGCAGCGAGACCTGCGGGCTCGACATCATCGGTGCCGCCTACGACGGCGATGTGCAGCCCGGCGAGATCATCCATTTCCGCCTGGCTGACGCCCAGCCCCTGCGCAGCCGCTGGATTGAGGAGCCAGCCAAGCTGTGCGTGTTCGAGATGATCTACTTCGCCCGGCCTGACAGCCGTTTCTTCGGCGAATCCCTCTACAGCTATCGGGTGCGGATCGGCGAGGCCCTGGCCCGGGAGACTCCGGTGGCGGCCGATATCGTGATTGGTGTTCCCGACTCCGGCATCCCGGCGGCGATCGGCTACTCCCAGGTGAGTGGCATCCCCTTCGGCGATGGTCTGATCAAGAACCGCTATGTGGGTCGCACCTTCATTCAGCCCACCCAGGCGATGCGCGAGGCGGGTATCCGGGTGAAGCTCAATCCCCTGCCCGATGTGCTGGCGGGCAAGCGCGTGGTGGTGATCGATGACTCGATCGTGCGGGGCACCACCAGCCGCAAGCTGGTGGCCGCCCTGCGGGATGCTGGCGCCACCGAGGTGCACATGCGGATCAGCTCACCGCCGGTCACCCACCCCTGCTTCTACGGCATCGATACCGACACCCAGGATCAGCTGATCGCGGCCCGCCTCACCCTGGCGGAGATCGCGGCCCACCTGGGCGTGGATTCGCTCGCCTACCTGAGCAAGCAGGGCATGGTGGAGGCGGCCCAGTCCCATTCCGAGCACTTCTGCACGGCCTGTTTCGATGGCGCCTATCCGATTGAGATGGATGAGGCCGTGCGCAACAGCAAGCTGATGCTGGAGCCGGCCGGCCTGGCGGCGACGCACGCCTGAACGGCTCACGCGGTCAGGCGCGGTTCACCGCGGCAGCTCATTGCACAGCGGCACCAGTTCCCGCACCGTGGAGCCTGGTGGCAGGCTGAGCACCTCACCTGGGGCGGTGGAGGGCTGCAGGGCGATCTGGCGGGGATCCAGCCGCAGGCTGCGGGTGTCCGTCAGCACGCTCACCAGTGCCGGATCTCCAGAGCAGAGATCCACCAACTGATCTCCGCGCTGTGTGAAGCGCAGACCGATCTGGCCCAGGTCACCGCGCTGGCAGCTGCGCAGTTCGTTGCCGGCCATGCGCTTCAGCTGGCCTTGCCGGCTCACCAGCAGCAGAGTCCCTCCTGCCGCCAGGCCGGTGGCTCCCACCACGGTTTCGCCGGGCAACAGCCTCAGCAGCACGGGCCCCTGGGCTGCGCGCCCCATCACCGGCAGGTTCGCTTCATTCACGTCCAGGCGCAGCAACCGACCGGTGCTACTGCCCACCACTAGCTCGGCTCCATCGCGGCAGAGCACCACCCGCCGCAGGTTCACGCCGTCCTTCAGCCTGAGCACGGAGGCAGCCCGACCGGAGAGATCCTGAAATTCATCCAGGGGCAGGCGCTTGAAGCGTCCGTCACTGCTGAGCAGCCCGATGCTGGTGCCGGCCGCATCTTCGGCGCTCGGCAGGGGCAGCAGCTGCACCACCTGCTCGCCGGCCAGGCCATCGGGCAGGAACTTTTCCAGGCTGCCCGCCTGCTGGCCGGCGAACTCCCAGCGCAGCAAGGCGACACGGCCGGCATCGGTGAACGCCAGCAGGGCCGGCTTGGTGTTCACCGGCAGGATCAGCCGGGCCGGCGAGGGATGTTCGCCCAGTGCCGCCGGCTCATCGAGGTGAAGTCGGCCCAGCAGCTGGGGACCGACGATCTTCACCTGTCCGTCGGCCTGGATCACCAGGCGACTGTCCGGGGCGAGGGCGGCGAAGGCCTGTTGGCGCTGCAGTTCGGTGTTCGGCCGTCCGGCCGCGGCCCGCTGGGCCACCAGGGCGTCTCCCCCTTCCACCAGGCGGGTGCGCCGTGGCGTGGCATAGCGCTTCTTCAGCGCCTTGAACTCCGCCACCATGGCATCGAGCAGGGCATCGCGGTGGTCCAGCAGGTGCCGCAGGCGGCTGCGCTCGGCCCCCAGATCCTCCGCCTCCTGCCGCAGGCTCTCCCGCTCCAGACCGGTCAGCCGGCGCAGGGGCATGGCGAGCACGGCGTCTGCCTGGCGCTCGCTGAGATCGAGGTGCACCTGCAGGCTGGCCCGGGCGCTGGAGGCATCGCGGGCCTGCTGGATCATCTCGATCACCCGGGGCAGATCGGCCAGGGCCTTGAGCAGACCTTCCACCACCTCCAGGCGGTCCTCTGCCTTTTTGAGCGCGTGGCGGGTGCGCCGGATCAGGGTGAGTTCGCGGTAGTCGAGGAACTCCTGCAGCAGCTGGCGCAGGCTCAGCTGGCGGGGTTGGCCATTCACCAGCGTCAGCAGGATGGCGCCGAAATTGCTCTGCAGCGCGGTGCGGCGTTGCAGGTCCCCGAGCACGGCTTCGGCGTTGGCGTCGCGGCGCAGCTCCACCACGATCCGCATGCCATCGCGGTCGGATTCATCGCGGATGTCGGCGATGCCGCCGATCTTGCCGTCGTTCACCTGCTCGGCCAGTTTCTCGATCCAGCCGGCCTTGCTGAGCTGGTAGGGCAGTTCAGTGATCACCACGGCACTGCGGCGGTGGCGCCCCTTGCCCGGCTGCACTTCCTCAATGTGGGCCACTCCCCGCATCGGGATGCTGCCGCGGCCATTGAGGTAGGTCTCGCGCACACCGCTGCCGGTGAGCACTTCGCCGCCGGTGGGGAAATCGGGGCCGGGTACCAGCTCCAGCAGTTTCTCGTCGGCGAGTTCGGGTTTGCGGGTGAGCGCGACCAGGGCATCCACCACTTCGCCCAGGTTGTGGGGCGGGATGCTGGTGGCCATGCCCACGGCGATGCCGGTGCAGCCATTCAGCAGCAGAAAGGGCAGCTGGGCGGGCAGCACGGTCGGCTCCTGCTGGGAGCCGTCGAAGTTGGCGGCGAAATCGACGGTGTCGTTGCCGATCTCATCGAGCAGGGCCTCGTTGGCGATCGGCGCCAGCCGGGTTTCCGTGTAACGCATGGCGGCCGGTGGGTCGTCGTCCACCGAGCCGAAGTTGCCGTGGCCATCCAGCAGCGGATGGCGGCTGGCGAAGGTCTGCACCAACCGCACCAGGGCGTCGTAGACCGCCTGGTCGCCGTGGGGGTGGTACTTGCCGAGCACGTCGCCCACCACCCGGGCGCACTTGCGGTAAGGGCGATCCGGGGTGAGCCCCAGCTCGTGCATGGCGT
>JBEDAU010000089.1:0-2529 GCA_041177605.1 Cyanobacteriota bacterium
GACCCGCCACAACGAGGTGGCCCCCGGTCAGTTCGAGATCGCGCCCTTCTTCGAGGCGGCCAACGTGGCCACGGATCACCAGCAGCTCACGATGACGGTGCTCAAGGCCACGGCCCGCAAGCACGGCTTCACCTGCCTGCTGCATGAAAAGCCCTTCGCCGGCGTGAACGGCAGCGGCAAGCATGTGAACTGGTCGATCGGCAACAGCACCCAGGGCAACCTGCTGGATCCGGGCAAGACCCCCCACGCCAACCTGCAGTTCCTGCTGTTCTGTGCCGCTGTGATCCGCGGCGTGCACTGCTACGGCCCGCTGATGCGCGCCGCCATCGCCACCGCCAGCAATGATCACCGCCTCGGCGCCAATGAGGCACCACCGGCGATCATCTCGGTGTACCTCGGCAGCCAGCTCGAGGATGTGTTCAACCAGATCCGCAGCGGCCGGCTTGAGGGTTCTGCCGAAACCGCGCTGATGTCGCTCGGAGTCGATACCCTTCCCGACCTCAACAAGGATCCGGGCGATCGCAACCGCACGTCACCCTTCGCCTTCACCGGCAACCGTTTCGAGTTCCGTGCTGTGGGCTCGGGCCAGTCGGTGGCGGGGCCGCTGGTGGTGCTCAACACGATCCTGGCCGATTCGCTCCAGTGGATCAGCGATCTGCTCGAGGCCCAGCTGGCCTCCGGTGCCCCCCTGGAGGAGGCCGCCTTCGCCGTGCTGCGGCGCACCATGAACGACCATGGCGCCGTCGTCTTCGGCGGCGACGGCTATTCCAGCGAGTGGCACCGCATCGCCGTGGAGGAGCGGGGCCTGGAGAATCTGCGGACCAGTGCCGATGCCCTGCCGGTGCTGCAGCGTCCGGAGATCCGGGACCTGTTCGATCGCCAGGGGGTGCTCAGTGCCGTGGAGCTGGAGAGCCGCTTCGAGGTCTACAGCGAGCAATACATCCTGGCGATCGAGGTGGAGGCCAGGCTGGCGTTGCGCATCGCCCGCACCCAGGTGTACCCCGCGGCGATGGCCTACCTCAGCACACTGGCCAGCTCGCTGCATGATCAGGAGGCGATCGGGCTGCAACCGGATCGCACCCTGGCCCTCACCCTGGCGAGCCACACCCAGCAGCTGCTCAGCCAGTGCAGCGCCCTCGAGCAGGCCATCCAGCATCCCCCCCACGAGGGCCATGTGCGCCATTGCGCCGACACCCTGTTGCCGCTGATGGGCGAGATCCGCACCACGGTGGACGGGCTCGAGCCGTTGATGGACGATGGCAGCTGGCCGCTGCCCACATATCAGGAGATGCTGTTCATGCGCTGAGCCCCTCAGTGCCGTGCGCCAGCCGCCCGCAGCAGCTCCTGGCCCCAGGTCAGCAGCGCCCAGCTCAGCCCCAGCAGCAGGCCCCAGGCCCACTGGCTGCAGAGCAGGCGTTGCAGGGGCGTTCCGCTGCGGTCGGCGCCGGCGGCGGGAAGTTGCCAGTTCAGCTGCAGAGCGCCGTACACCAGCAGCAGCACCCAGGCCGGCACGCTGAATAGGGGTGTGCGCAGGTCGATCGGCTGCCAATGCAACAGGCTGAGTGTTGCCGCCAGGGCGATCAGGGCACTGACCGGGCCGGCGGCACCGCTCCACTGGCGCTGCAGCCGCCAATGGCTCGCCAGGATGACGGCCGGGGTCAGCGTGGCCAGGGCGGTGAGGCCATAGCGCAGCACCACATCCCCCAGCTGCAGCGGTGAACTCCCCAGGAACACCAGCAGCAGCAGCAGATTCAGGGCCGCCTCAAGGCCGTGCTGATGGATCCAGGCAGCACCGAGCCAGCGCCAGGCCTGGCGCGCCTCCAGGGCTTGCTCGTCGTTCAGCGGCCAGCGGCGGCGCAGTGCCTTCAGGGGGCCCAGGCTCAGGGCCTGCAGCAGCCCCAGCAGCAGGACCAGCACCACGCCGCCGCTCCAGCCCCAGCCTTCGAACACGGCCCGATCCAGTTCACCAGCCAGCCAGGAAAACACCAGGGCGCCGCCGGCGGCCAGCGCCAGCCCTGGGCCGATCGCCAGCAGGATCGGCCTCAGCTGCAGGGTGTGTTCGCGCAGGACGTCCGGCAGACGACCAGCTGAAGACCGGGGTGCTGACACGCTGGGCGCCGCCGGCTGTGGCGCCGGTTGCGGCTTCTGGAGCTGATCAGCTGAGAGGGTCTCGTCCGTGGCCGCCGCCAGCAACTCCTGCAGCTCCTGCAGGACCGCCGGCGCGTAGGTGGCCCTCAGGTGCTGGTGCAGGCTCACCAGGGCCGTGCGACGCCGTGCGCCATCGCCGTGCAGCACCTGCAGCAGCAGCGGTTGAGCCGCAAGGTCGCGGATGGGGCCCTTCAGCTGGTCATGGGCGCCGAGCGCATCGATCAGGCGATTGCTGATCGCCCGGCCTGAGCGCAGCGCTTCGGGCTCGCTGATCAGCCTGTGGCGCAGCTGCACGCCCAGATCCCTGCCTTGGCCCTTGCGCTGGCGTGTGCGACTAGAACATTAAAAAGCGCCCTCAGCTGTGGGCGCAAGGGCCGGAGC